>JBNKGK010000020.1:0-18874 GCA_050289785.1 Kordiimonas sp. | reverse complement strand
CCTTCAATGAAAGTCTCCAGCCCACCCTTTTGCAAAGGCAGGGTCTGAATACGTTCCCTGCACCCGGTCTCCAGAACACAAAGCGTGAAGCTGTTTGTATGTAAATCAACACCAATATACCGTGTCATGTCGCTCATCCTTGAATCGATCACAAGCTGGGGGTAGAATGCCTTCGGGTTGCCACTCTCCTATACGAGATCATCACGTACTAGTCTGGCTTGACCAGCTTGTGAGCCTCAGGGCGGTGGTTCGGTGACAGGGACGGGCAGTCTCCTTCTCGAGGTCTGCTCCTTCTCCCTGTCACACCCGACAAACAAGAAGGGCCTCATAAAACAATCCGCCCTGTCACCTATCTACCCCGAAGATCATATTCCCCGGTCCCGCAGTCGCTGGCAATCAATTCATACCGTCTCCTTGTATAAACTGGCGGGTTCATCATCACGCTCAATGCGCTGTCTGGACCGGCCCATATCCTGCTGTCGTCGTTAAAGGTTATGGTTTTACATCAGGGCACTTGCCGTCGCGCCATACATAGGGCTTGCAATCAGAGAGAAAAACCGCACGCATTCCATGCATGAAGGTGGGCACCCAGGCCGTGAAATGGGTTTCATCCGGCCAGGCCTTATGAGAAAACTCCAGCCCCGGAATGTTCAGCTCATGTAAAAGTGCAGCATATTCGATATAATCTGCAACAAAGGTAGAGAAATAAGCCCGATCTCCATGGTAATGTTCAAGTGATTCGTCCAAACCAGTCGCAAAAAACAGCTTGGCATCCAAAGACTTTCCCTGCTGGGCAAACTCCCGAATGGTATCTATATAAAACCGTGGAGCGCTACTGCCTAACACATATCTTTTGAACGAGTCAGACTTAGTAAACATCGTGTACCACCCAAAGCGTGAGCCACCGGAAATCCCAAAATATGTACGGTCATTGGGCAATACAGGATAACGGTTTTCTATAATAGGAAATAACTCTTCCCTAATAAAATCCAGGAACTTGGGTGCTCCTTTGCCGAAGTCTGATAATGTCAGATCAGCATATGGCAGGCCTTTTATCCTCTCCAATTGATCTTCCGGCATCTCAAAAAGGAGATCACGTAAACGCAAGACATGCCAATTAGATGTGACAGCATTCCCCGGATAGCCAATGCCAACCACCACCTGCTGTGGCACCCCGACATGATCGATGGCCCCCATCAGCCCCGAAATTGGGCCAAAAAATACATCAGAATCAGCGAAATAGAGCGTGGAACAGCGTTTCTTTTTGCATGCCTCTGGCACATAAACATTGATCTCAAAGGTTTGATCAACATTCTTGGATTTGATGGAAAAGCTTTCCACCGGCGCACCGTAGGTATCCCCCTGATTAGCCTGTGCCTGACCCCACCCTGCCATTGCAGCCACTATGGCCAGAGCTTTGAGGGGCAGAGATAATTTTGCTGTCACTGTCATTTTTGTTTCTCCTATGTATAAACTGGCGGGTCATCATAGACGCTCAACGCGCCGTATGACTGGCCCATATCCTGCTGTGACCGTTAAAGACTATGGTTTCGCATCCGGGCATTTCCCGGTAACGCCATTCCTGGGCTCCCTACATAAACGGATAGGTTGGCAGGCTCATCATGGCGCGCACTTCCTCGCCGTCCGGGTCAGACACCACTTTGCTATCATAGTTAAAAATCATGGTTTTGCGGTCTGGCACCTCATAAGCTGGCCAATCCGGCAGCCCTGCATGGCCCGGGTGCCCTGTGCGCGCAAATGTGGCCCAGGCTTTTGCCATGGTTTTCGATAGTGCCAACACTTGCGGGTCACCCTCTGTAAAAATGGGGTTCAGCTTGTCAGCCGCATCAAACACAAAGGGAATTTCCATCGCATGGGGTGTTCTCAGCACACCTCCAAAAGCGGGCGTTTCCCAAGCAAACATATATTGATAAACAGACGCCCCACCCTGAGCAGCCTTCCTGTCGGCAATCTCCTGTGACCGGGGGCGATAGACATAGGTGGAAAGAATCCAGAAAAAGGTGTCATAGGCACTGGCATCCGGGTAATGCTTGCGGTGACGAGCAACCAGAGCCTCCACATGGTGCATATCCACCTTCGTGCCTTCGATTTCCAGAAACTTTTTAATTTCGATGTGAAGCTGGTTTTCCGGTATGGTGCCGGTGCGGGAGAAGGCATCATTCAGGCCTGAATAATAACCCATCACGGTCCATTCATACTGGTTGAAGCCAATCATCAAAGGGATATCAGCAGAAATGGCAGGCGCCACCGGATCAAACGGGTGAGTGGGCAAAGCCCCACCATCCACCACCGGCCGGCAGGTCATGGCGGACTGACCACCAGGCACCTTATCTGCGGCGGCCATCAGCTCTGTTGCTGGCATCTCAAGCAATTTTCTGTATTCACTTGGCTTCAAGCCCAGAACATCAAAAAGCTTGCGCGTATAATCAGCTGCTTCCTCTACGCCCTCCATATTGCCGCCCGGCCCACTTTGGATAATGGCGCGGTGGAACAGGCCTTTGGCGGCTGGCATGGCCATCAGCACACCCACTTTCTGCCCGCCACCGGATTCACCAAAAATGGTTACATTATCAGGGTCACCGCCAAATTCTTTGATATTATCTCGCACCCATTCAAGCGCCAGCACGGCATCCAACATGCCAACATTGCCTGAATCCTTGTATTTCTCACCAGCGATATCCGCCAGATACAAATGACCCAACAGATGCAGACGGTGGTTAATGGAAACCACAACAACATCCTGCCCCTCAGCCAGATCCCAGCCATGAATAACACCAGACCCGCTTCTGAAGCCCCCCCCGTGCAGCCAAACCATAACAGGGCGTTTTTTGCCATCACGCAGCCCCTTGGTCCACACGTTCAGGGCCAGACAATTCTCACCCTCATAGGCCTTGCCTGAAGAGTCGCCTTTGAACGCGGCCCAATATTCGCTGCTTACCGTCGGCGCAACTTTTTTTGTTGGCTTGTAAGCCGGGGAACGGGAAGGCGGAAACTGATAGGAGATCGCACCATAGTCGTTAGCGTCGCGCACCCCGCGCCACGGTGCCGGTTTACTGGCAGGCAAAAAGCGCGCTTCACCTCCCGTCGGTGCCCCGTAGGGAATACCCTTGAAAGTATGCACACCACCAAGATATGCGCCACGAACACGCCCGGCCTCAGTGCTCACCAAGGTTTCGGCTGCCGCGAAGGCCCCACTGCCGAGAAGAGGCGCACCCGTCAGGGCCAATCCCATGGCGGCACCCTGCCGCAACAGTTGCCTTCTGTTTAAAGTTGGCATGGTTACACATGAGGATATTCGGGTGTCTATACTCTTCATAATGATCTCCGCTGTCTATAGGGATTATTGTTTGCCCGGCCTTAACCGAGCGTATATTTTGTGATATTCTTAAAAAGTTCCCTATAGGGGAACTATAATTTATGGCTCTGGTATGTCAAGCTCAGCCCGGCTATAAGGTAACTCGTTTCGTCTCAAAACGATTCTGAAGGGGTGTAAATGTCAGTGAAGTCAGCGATAGGGTCCAAGCGTAACGAGGTCTTGTTATATGGGCGTGTAGAGCGGGTCTTGAGGCAGCGGATTGCCAGCGGCGAGTGGAAACCTGGTGATTTTATCCCGACCATTGAATCCCTGATGGCAGAATTTAGTGTTGGCCGGAAAACCGTGCGGCAAGCCCTCAGCCCGCTGATTGCAGAAAAGCTGATCGAAAGCGTGCGCGGCAAAGGCACCTATGTGCTGGATCAGGACATACCGGAACAGCCAGCCTCTGTTGAAAATGTACCCGGCCTTGATATTGAAATTCACTCCATCAAAAATGTGACAGAGCTGCCTGACATTCTGGAAAAGGGCCTGAAACTGACAGGTGATTATATTCGTATCTGCAAAACTCATAAGGTGAATGGCCAGACACGGGTTTATATGGACCTGTATGTTTCCAGCCACCTGAAAGGCCTGATCACTGAAGACGCCCTGAAGAAAGAAACCATGTATGGCATCATGCAGGAAAAGCTTTTTTCAGAAGAAATTGGCACACATCAGCGTATGAGCATTGAGGTAGCAGACCAGAAAATTGCCGACCATATCAACCGCCCTATTGGCGAACAGATGGTGACATGGAGACGGGTCTATTTCGAGGAGGCCACAAGAAAATTTCTGTATTTTGGCCAGTTCTATTATCTCAGTGAATATTATCAGTCAGACTTTGCCTGTAACCTGAAAGACCTTCACAAAGCGATAGGTTATAATACAGCCATTGGCGTGCGCTGGTAAACTTATCCTGTTATGAGGTGCTTCTGGATTTTACCGGCAGCTGTGCGCGGAAAATCCTGCACCACATGATAGGCTTTCGGCACCTTATAGGCTGCTAACCTCTCCCGGCAGAAAGCAATCAGGTCCCGCACATCCGGTTCATCATAGCCTGGTCGCAGCATGAAATAGGCATGGCCAACCTCACCCCAGCGCTCATCCGCAGTGGGGATGACCGCCACCTCAAGCACCGCTTCATGATCGCTCAGCACATTCTCCACTTCAGCGGGATAAACATTTTCACCACCGGAGATAAACATCTCCTTCGAGCGGCCAACAATATAATAAAAACCATCTTCATCCTGCCGGGCCAGATCGCCTGACTTCAGCCATCCCCCTTCCGCAAAAGTGGCCCTTGTGGCCTCTGGACGGTTCCAATACCCAGGGGTGATACCAGGGCCTGCAATCCACAGTTCCCCCACGTCACCGGGGGGCACATCAGCGCCCGCCTCATCGACCAGACGCACATCCACCAGAATTTGTGGCTTACCCACCGAACCGATTTTGGTCCGCACATGGCCCGCATCCATCAGGAAAACAGTGGGGCCTGTTTCTGTCATCCCACAGCCATTGCACACAGAAACACCTTTGGCCAGAAACTGTTCCACCAGCACATCAGGCAGGGGCGCACCGCCGCAGGCCCAACTGCGGACTAAGGTAAAATCTGTTTCCGCGAACAGCTTATGCAGGCTGAGTTGTTGGTAAATAGCGGGCACACCAATAAAAATGCTAAGCTTCTTGTCAGCGATCAGCTGGATCATCTGGTCTGGGTCAAAACCGGGCATCACCAAAACTGTGCCGCCCGCTATCAGCACTGGCAGCGTGTATAAATTAATGCCTGCCGTGTGAAACAGGGGTAAGTAATTCAAGGTGTTGTCTGTACTGCGGATATCCACCGCCTGCCCAATATTGATATAGTTTACAAGTGCCATGCCATAGGTCTGGATCACGGCTTTTGGGGCACCCGTCGTGCCGGATGTATAGAGAAGATACCAAGGCTCATCCGCTGGCCAGACACGCCTGCCCGCAACAGGGAGCAGGCCCTTGCGCCTACTCACCATGGATTTGGTACCATGAGACAGAGGCACAACAGCAACCCCAAGACCAGCCGCCGCCTCAGCAAAATCTTCATCATGAAACAGGAGCTTTGGATCGCTGTCTTTCACAAGTGGCAATAATTCCGCCACTGGCATCCGCCAATTTAGGGGCACCAGAATGGCGCCTATCTTCCCGCAAGCAAAAAGCAACTCAAAGAATTCGATGCAATTGTGGCCTAGCACCGCCACGCGGTCTCCCGCGTTTACATCATAGGCTTTTAATAGCGCCGCCGTTTTACTGGCATTGTCATCCAACTCTGCGTAACTGACCTCTCTGCCTGTAACGGCATCTGTCATGGCTGTTTTATCGGGATTCAACGCCGCCCGTTTTGCCGTGATATCAAAGAGGTCAAACATCCTGTTTCAGAACCTGCCTTATTTATCCGGAAATGCCAGCCCGTAGGCCATCATATCCCCCACAATCTCTGCTATTTCAGAAGCTGGCCGGGTATCGTCCCATAAACCATAACGCATACCGAGAAACACGTTCATGCCGATAAGAGCCCAGGCGCGTTCTTCATTGGAACCGGGGCGGATATCCCCCGCTTCTTGCGCCTCACCCAGATGGGTTTCATAAGCATCTGCGAAGAAGCGATAATAGTCATGATACGCATCTGGCGCGACAAACTGTGCCTCGTTAATGATGCGATAGTTATGTTTGTGAGCACGCGTGAACTCAATAAAGGCCTCAAGACCCATTCGCTCCGCCATCAAACGGTCAGCTGCCGCAGATACTTTTTCACTGATAAACGCCCGGGTAACCTTCCCCATATAAATCACCAGCGCCCGAAACAGCTCTTCCTTACTTTCGAAATAAGTATAGAAGGTGCCAAGCGCCACTTTGGCCCTTTGGGTGATACTGGTGATAGAGGCCTCATAGAAACCGCGCTCCCCGAATTCCACCTCAGCGGCCTTCAGAATTTTTGCCTGTGTCTTACGTCCACGCTCTGTGCGGGGCGTTTTCAAATGATCTAAATATGAAAGTTGATTCATGTTTCAATTTATGTCATAGTCTGGTCGAAGTGGCAAGCATATTCAGTTTTGATTTTCGAGGAAAGTGTTTCCCATTCTACTATTTTGACTGTATATTTACACCATATAGGGGAGACGGGGGAAGAAATGTCCGGCAAAACACTACCCGCAGTGTATATCTTTTCCACCCTGCCTGAAGGCTGGAAACAAGGCATATCACAGCGATCTCACCGGTTTTGGTTCTGCCTAGACAACAACAAAAACCCTATAAACCTCTTCTCATTCGTGGATCAACTTAGGTCAAGAACAGTTTGTCACCTCATTAATGCAGCTTGCGTATGTGTATTGACCCGTGTGGGGCGCCTTTTAGTTAAAAGCCACACACTCTGATGTCGCAGCCATGCAGGCTGCACAACATATGTTGATCAAGAAAGGTCGACTCGAATCAAGGAGGATTCAGTAATGAAACGTGTGATCAATCAGTGTCTCGATTCCAAACACCAACATTCCATAAAAGGGCTGCTGTTAGCTGGTACTACTTTATGCGCCGCATCCTATGCCGCCCCAGCTATCGCTCAATCGGGCGAAACTGCCAGCGAAACAACGTCCACGGCCATCGAAGAAATTGTAATAACAGCCCGGCGCAGGAACGAAAGCCTGCTAGATGTGCCTATTGCGGTTTCTGCCATCACAGGGGCAGAGCTTGAAAGCCAAGGCATGCAGGATATTATTGAAATTGCCAAATTTTCACCAAACGTAACGCTTGAGGTTTCCCGCGGTACCAACACAACCCTGACAGCCTTTATCCGCGGCATTGGCCAGCAGGACCCTGTAGCCGGATTTGAGGCCGGTGTGGGCATCTATATTGATGACGTTTACCTGAACAGGCCCCAGGCTGCTGTGCTGGACATCTATGATGTTGAACGCATTGAAGTTCTACGTGGCCCTCAAGGGACCCTATATGGTAGAAACACCATCGGTGGTGCCATCAAATATGTCACCAAACGCCTATCGGACGAACCAGAAATGAAGATCAAGGCCTCTCTCGGCAGCTATGCGCAAACAGATGTGATTTTGTCTGGAAGCATACCGCTGACAGAAACAGTGCGCCTTGGTGCCTCCGTAGCATCACTGAACAGAGATGGCTTTGGGGAAAACCTCAACATTCCTGGGATTGAAAACTATCATAAAGAGGTGGTGGCTGGCCGCCTTTCCCTAGAATTTCTACCATCAGACAGGCTGTTCATCCGGATCGCGGGGGATGCTGTAGAGGATACCTCCGACCCCCGCCAGGGCCACAGGCTCACTGTCAGCACATCAGGCGACCCTATCCTTGATAATGTGTATGACACCCGCGCAGGCCTGAATAACCCCGAGCAAAAGGTGGAAGCCTACGGCATTGCCGCAACGGTGGAATATGAACTGAGTGATCAGATTACTCTCAAAAACATCTTCTCTTACAGGGAAGATGAATCACGCAGTCCGATCGATTTTGACAGCCTGCCAGTGAATGATGTGGATGTGCCGGTTGATTATATCAACGATCAGCTCTCTGATGAGTTACAACTTCTATATGAAGGCGACAGGCTGTCCGGCGCTATAGGTTTTTATTATCTTGATGCCTCCGCCTTTAATGCCTTTGACGTAATTCTGGGGCCGCTTGGGGATGCTCTCGGCCTGCCTGGCCTGAACGCTTTCACTTTGGGTGACGTGGGCACAAAAACATGGTCCCTATTTGCCGATTTCACCTATGATATTACTGACCAGATCAGCTTGTCTGTAGGGGGGCGTTATACCAATGACAAACGCAGCTCCCGTGTACTCAGACAAACCATGATTGGCGGCACTTCTGAACGTTTTGGCGGTACGGCTACCCCGATTGCCACCACTTCTGACTTTGACGGCTCAGCCACGTTTAAAGATTTCACACCAAGGGCGTCGCTCAGCTACAAACCCAATGAAGATAACAACGTCTATCTTAGCTATAGTGAAGGCTTCAAAGGTGGTGGGTTTGACCCACGCGGCCAAACCAGCGCAGCCCCCGACCTGGACCTTGACGGTGATATTGACGCAGATGACATCAACAGCTTCATGGGCTTTGACCCTGAAGTCGTCAAAAGCTGGGAAGCTGGCTGGAAAACCTCTTTCTGGAACAGCCGCGTAAAAATGAGCCTAGCCGCATTCCTATCCACCTATAGTAATATTCAGATACCCGGTTCGGTGGGAACACCAACAGGCTTTATCGGCATCACCTCCAATGCGTCTGACGCCGATGTCAACGGCGTTGAGTGGGAAGGCCGAGCCCTGTTGATGCAGAATATGGATAATGGTGGCGAGCTGAACTTCAGTTGGGCTGTTGGCTATCTGGATGCCCAGTTTAACGCGTTCATTGATGCTTTCGGTATAGATGTAGCGGACCAGCGTGTGTTCCAGAACACACCGGAATGGACCGCCAGCGGCACCCTGGGCTACAGCCATCCTGTTACCTTCGGGTCAGAAAGTGGTGTGCTCTCTCTCATCAACTCTGTGGCTTACAGAAGTGCGGCCAGCCAGTTTGAAGCACCAAACCCCTTCCTTGACCAACCCGGCTTCGCCCTATGGGACGCCAGCCTTGTATGGGAAGCTGATGACCGGGATTTAAGCGTCGGTCTGCACGCCAAAAACATCACAGACAAACGCTATATCGTGGCAGGTTATAACTTTGTTACCATTAACCCGGATAACACAACCACGCCAACACTTGGCACAGAGGGTGTGCTCACTGGCTTCTACGGTAACCCATTTACCATTACAGCCACACTGACAATCGGCTTCTAATTCCCCCTCCCCTAGCGAACAGGCCGGAGATACGTCTCCGGTCTTATGTTAACAGTTTTAAGGATGATTATGTCTGACACCCCTTCACATGCTCTATCACATCACACCATGGGGCAGCGGGCCTATGTGCTGTTCATTCTGGTCCTTGTGTACACGTTCAACTTCATTGACCGGCAGATCATTGGCATTCTCGCCATTCCCATCAAAACAGACCTGGGCCTGACAGATACGGAATTGGGCCTGATGGGCGGGCTGGCCTTTGCACTGTTTTATACCTCCCTTGGTATTCCGATCGCGCTGATGGCAGACAGATTCAACCGCACCTGGATCATGACAATCGCGCTAGCGCTCTGGAGTCTGATGACAGCCACCTGCGGGCTGGCGAACAATTTCTGGCAGCTTTTTCTCGCCCGCCTGGGTGTTGGTGTAGGCGAAGCGGGTGGTGTGGCCCCGGCTTATTCCCTGATTTCAGATTATTTCCCCGAAAAGCAAAGAGCACGGGCACTCAGCGTTTATTCCTTCGGTATCCCCATCGGCAGCGCCATTGGCATTGTATTTGGCGGCGTGATCGCCACCTTACTGGATTGGCGCATTGCTTTTTTCATCGTCGGACTTGCAGGTGTGTTGGTGGCACCCCTCTTCCGCCTGACAGTGAAAGAGCCTGAGCGCGGCTTATATGACGCCAAAAGCCACACGCCTGATAAACCCGCCTCCATTGGCGGTGTGCTAAAACTGCTAATCACCAAGCCCAGCTTCTGGGGGCTTTCCCTCGGAGCGGCCTGTTCCTCCATGATGGGCTATGGCCTCTTTTTCTGGCTACCCTCTTTTCTGGTGCGTTCTTTCGGCATCAGTCTTCTGGAAGCATCCCTGTCTTATGGGGCCATTCTGCTGTTTGGCGGTGTTATCGGTATCTGGATGGGCGGCATGCTGGCCGACCAGAAAAGCGATGACAGCAAGGCCGTTTATGCCCGCATTCCAGCCTATGCCTTCATCGCCACTGTGCCCTTTTACCTGATAGGTGTGCTTTCTACATCCCTACCGCTCGCACTGTTTGTGCTGCTGGTGCCAACAGCACTTGGGCTTGCCTGGCTCGGGCCTATTCTGGCCGCTATCCAGCATCTGGTACCAGCCACCATGCGTGCCACGGCTTCAGCCATCTTCCTGTTCATCAATAACCTTGTGGGCATTGGCCTCGGCACTGCCCTGCTTGGTTATCTTTCCGATGCGTTGAAGGCCGGTCTTGGGGAAGAATCCTTACGCTATTCCATTCTCGCAGGAACGGGCTTTTATATCATGGCAGCTATCCTGTTTTTATTATCTGCCCGGTCTCTTGATAAAGACTGGCACCAGCAAAGTTAGAGCTTCACCGACTAAGGATTAATCACCATTACGAGTGTCATTCCAGATCGCAAGTTTCGCAAACCGACAACCTTCGGTTTTCGGGCTCACCTAGCCTCTGGAATGACGATATTGGAAGCTGACACTAACCTTCATAAAAATATCTGCCCTTGCCATCCATCAGGGGCAGATAATCATAAGCCGCCTTTATTTTCAGGAGGCGCTCAGCTTCTTCTTCTGAATAACCCAACTCGCCCAGAATGCTTCTGGTATCAGTCCCCACAGAAGGCGCAGGCTGATGCTTTTGCCAGGTTTGATCTTCCCCCACCCGCACCCAGCTAGCCGCAGGGAAATTGAGCGGCTTGCCAACAGGGTGGTTTTCATAACAGAGAATTTCCTGCGAGCCTTCATACTCAGCCGATGTTTCGGAAGAAGCCTCATTATCAACAGTACGAACATCCGCCATGTCATACACATCATCGGCAGTCATAACCTTATGGCAGGCAATACCGACCGCATCCAACTGGCTCAGCCAGTGCGCACAGGGTTGCTCTTTGAAGCCTTGCTCCAGTGCGGTTTCATCAGCGCTCTCATCCCCTAAAACGGCACCTGTTATGCTGCCCGCCTGTTCTGCAGGCGTGGCCACATAAATCCAGCCATCGGCACCTTCATATATCCGGTTATGCCAGCTAGGACCAACGGCCAGCTGGCCTCTTGGTTCACCCCAATCACTATCGCCGTTTTCAGAAATCATATAAGGCAGCTGGCAATAATTAATGGCCTGCATCAGAGACGTGCGGCCCTCCACCGCTTCACCAGTTCGGCGTTTGTAATAAAGGGTCAGAATTGTGGTGAAAGCCAGCGTGAAGCCAGCCACAATATCCGCGCTTTTACCAGCCCCGTGGTTATGGGGTTTATCCAAGGCACCATAGCGCTCCAACAAGCCGCTGGCCGCCATAGCGATATTATCAAACCCGATATAATCATCCCACGGGCCTGGCCGCGCACCATGATAACAGGAGAGCGCAGCGCTCATCACACCGGGATGATCAGCCTGCAACTGGTCATAAGTGATGCCCAATCGCTCTGCCGTAGCCCCCACCACATTATGGGTGACAATATCTGCCCAGCCGACAAGCTTTCTAAAAGCTTCCCTGCCATCCCGCGTTTTCACATCCAGAATGATGCTGCGCTTACCCTGCCCAATAGCCGGAAAGGTGGCCACAATAAGCGGGTAGGTGTAGCTGTCTGTATGATCTGCCTTAATCATGTTGGCGCCGTAGCTCGCGAGCACCCAGTTCCCCACCGGTCCTGCGAGCGCATTGGTGAGGTCAAGAACACACACATCGGCCAGCATATCCGCCTTTTTCACAGGCTGCAGATGATACTGAGGCCTGCCAGTGCCATTAGCTGAAAACAGCGCTTCGACCTCTTCTAACGTTGCTTTTTTGCCTTCTGTATAAACCGGCTGCCAATCATCCGCTCGTTCGCGCAGGCCACCTGCAACCCCCGGCACAGTAAGAGCTTCATCCCCTTCACCCAATTTGGTCAGCACACCGGCTGTATGCATAGGCTCCAGCGCCATCCACTCATCCCGTGTGCGGATCACTGAGGCCATGGCACCGCCTTCAAGAAACAGTTTCTCCCATTCTGCGGCAGGCCTCTTCGCAAAGGCATCAGCGATGATGTCATTCAGCCGCTCCCGCCGCTCATCATTCAGGGTACCAGAAACATTATTCTCCAGCCCTGAGGCAAACAGCCCTTCATTCACAAACCCTTCGGCCTGTAGTTGCTGCCAGATGCCGAGGGCTTTATAAGTGCGTTCCACAATCGGCCGGGCATAGAAGGTGCCCACAGCCAGCTGCCTGCCATCACCGCACACATGGTTGCGGTCCACCGCGCCATAGCTCATGGCAATCTGCCGGGCTTCCTCCAGCTTTTCGGCCAGCACCTCTTTGCTGTCCCCCTTGTCATAGGCAAAGGGTTTCAGCGCTTCGGGCACAGGGGCGGGCTTGCGCTCAGGGGATTGTTGCATCAATTCTCTCAGCAAGCTCACATTGCCGGCCTCGACCAGCGGCACTTCAATCACCGTGCCACTACCGCTTTCCTCCCGAGCAGCCAGAGCGGCCATCACGGCGATTGCCCCGTTCATGCCACCATAAACCGAAATCAGCGGCACAAAGCTATAGACAGGCGGGAAATTCAGGGCTTTGCGCTGTAGGTGAATTTCTGTGTAAGACCCTGCCGCCGAACAAAGGATGCCTTCCCATGCCTGAAGATGGCGACGAGCTTTATCTGTGGAAGCAAAACCGGGCATGGAGAGATACACAAGGCCCGGGTTGGCCGCTTTCACACTGGCGTAATCCAGCCCGAGGCGCTGCATCACACCGGGGCGGAAGTTTTCAATCACCACATCTGCGTTTTTCATCAGGGAAAGGGCTGCTGCTTTGCCCGCTTCTGTCTTCAGGTCCAGCTCCAGAAGCTGTTTGTTCCTGTTGAACAGATGCAACTGCTGCTCTGTGAGCTCTCGTTTGCCGGGCTGGGTGATACGTACCACCGTGGCACCCTGATCCGCCAACATCATGCCCACCATAGGCCCTGCGAAATAATGGCCGAAATCAACCACATTCAGGCCAGCCAGCGGGCCTTTCCCCTTCATATGCACAGGCATCGGTATTCCTTACTTCTCACTCAGAACTTTGCGAACTTCTGCCGTGGTTAAACCCGGCGCACAGGTGAAATTCTCTGCCTTTTTGGTGCTACCGCTGCCCTTGTAAACCGCTAGCTGCGGGTAAGGGCAAAGCGGCCGCTCTGTTGCGATACCCTGAGCCGGATCATCATTTTTATATTTTGTGGCAACCACCCGCACAGGGGCTTTGCCTACTTCCACCCAGGCTTCAAGGGCACGAATAAGGCCGTGATCCGGGTTAAATTCCCTGTCTGGTGTGCTCATCCAGTGGCCCATGGAATTAGGCCCTGGCCCGCCAAAGCAGTGCAACATGCCTGGCGAGATAAAGAGCCGGAAAAACTCTTCAGCCTTATCAATACCTCCCATGCTATCCGCCACTTCTTCGAAATAGTCGATATTGGCCTGCGGGGGGATCGCAGGATCACCCCAGCCGGTGTACATCAAGAGTTTGCCCCCCCCAGTATGCAGGGCCGTGAGGTCTGCATTCTTCTGGTTCAGAACAGAGGCTAACGGCTGGCCATGGAAAGAGCGGCTCTCGGCAAAAGCAATATCAGAGCCTAAATTGATATCCTCATAATCATAATCCGGATCACTGAAAACAATGAAACGGAAGAAGCTGGAGGATGAGCGATATTGATAAAAATCAGTTGGGTCATCCCCCGCCAGGCGCCCTTCCCAGCCACGATAGATGGCTTTTTCTGCTTCCATGGTGGGTTCAAAACCGGGGAAATAATTTTCGCCCGTATCTTCACGGGTGGGGCCATCATAGATACGCTTTAGTGTGGCCACTTGCGCTTCGGTGAGGCATTCATCTGTTTCCTTGCCCTTACAAACCATCTCTGATGGATCAAAGCGACACAAACGCGGGTCCGTCGCCAACCCATCTGTCAAATTCGCCCCTGAGCGGCATGATTTTTGAGCCATGGCCTGAATGGCCGGTAGCTTGGCAGACATAATATGCCCCGGCTTGTCGTTCAGCTGCGGCTGCATATTGGAAACAGCAGAGAAAAACATACCAGTGGACGACATCATCGGCGCCCCCGCCAATATGCCATCCCATAAACCCGGGAAGCGCTGAGCACCCTGCAGGGCTTGCCCGCCCCCGCGTGAACACCCCGCCAGATAGGAATAGTTGGCTGGCTGGCCGTAAAACAGCTTCACCACTTCCTTGCTGTTCAGCGCGGTTTCCCGCAGGGCACGATAGCCGTGATCGATCACCTGCTCAGGGCTGTTCAGCGCCCAGTCTGTCGCTTTATATTGGCTGGCATCATGGCCATCATCTGTGGTGGCCATGGCATAGCCCCGGCGCACACCACCGGCCAGCACGTTATAATCAAAATAGCCGCTATAGCCGCCATTAGCATGCTGATGATAGCGACCATTCCAACCCGAGAGCGGCAGCCATACCTCAAATTTGATGTGGGATTTGGGCACAGGCTTCGCCACGCCCTGCACACGGCAGAAATCAGACACCTGATACTCCTCGCCGTCCGGTGCCACGAAAGCGCCAGCCTGAACCACCTCTGCCGCCTCAATCGAAGCCGATGGTAGTGAAGCTTTCAAAAGGGCAGAACAAGAGGCGGCCCCCTCATCTGCCTGAGCGGAAAAAAGCCCCACTGTGCTTATAGCAACCGCTGTCAAAAACCGTTTCATCATCATGCCCATCCCTGTTTATTGTATAAGCGCGCTATAGACGAGCGAACGCATCTCAGGCAGATACTCCCGCTCCCGCCTCTGGATCATGAGAATGGCAACAATGCCATTATCCCGGTCTATCCAGAACCGTGGTCCATAACCACCGCCCCAACCATAGGCGCCCGCTGGGCCTGGTGTGGCCGCTTCAATCGTGTCAACCAGCACACTGCCGCCCAGGCCATAGCCATACCCCGGTGATAAAGTGGGTCCTCGGTCCGTGATAGGGGCGATATGATCCCGCGTCATCAAGGCCACGGTTTCCGGCCCCAGAAAGCGTTTTCCATCCAGCTCACCACCGTTCAGCATCATCTGCGCAAAATGCCAATAGTCTGCTGCACTGGAGACAAGGCCGCCATCGCCGTTTTTCAGGGCCAGCTCACGCAGGTAACGATCTGAAACAATCGGCCCTTTCAACTCGTGAAGTTTGCCATCATCCCCCAGGTTATAGATATTCGGCACCCGATTATGTTTTTCAGGTGGTGCCCAAAAGGCGATATCCTCCAGACCCATTGGCCCAGACAGCCGCTTGGTGAAAAACATATCCAGCGGTGCCCCGCTAATCACCTCCACCAAACGGCCCTGCACCGTGTTAGAATGGCTATAGCGCCATTTGGTGCCCGGCTGATACAGAAGCGGGATTTTGGCAAGCTTGGTGATCACCGCAGAAGCCGGAGCATCATAATCTGTGATATCCACATCCCGGTACATTTGGGCAACCGGATTATCATACCACCAGGCGGTGAAGCCCGCCGTATGCCTCAGCACATCCTGCATGGTCGGTGCGCGCTCCGCAGGCACAGTTTTCACTGATCCATCTGCGTTAGTGCCCGCATAAACCTGTAGGTCTTTCAGTTCAGGCAAATATTTGGAAATAGGGTCCGAGAGCTGAAATTTGCCTTCTTCATAAAGCATCATCAGCGCTGTTGCCGTAATAGGTTTGGTCATGGAGGCCAGACGGAAAATACTATCTTTTTCCATCTTTTTACCCGTGGCCAAATCTGCATAACCCTGTGCCTCAAAATGCACCACCTTGCCATAGCGGGAAACCAGCGTCACAGCCCCAGCAAGCTTGCCGCCTTCAATTTCACTCTTGAAATAGTCGGTTAGTCGTTGAAGCCGCTCAGTGGAAAACCCCACCTTTTCCGGCTTGGCCATGGGCAGGCCGCTAGCCTGCGCTCCCACCCCGGCAAGGCCCAGAAAAAGCATTGCCATGATGATTTGATATAGTCTTATTTTCATTATGTTTCTCGCTGCCCTTCGCTGGTGCTACATAGCCTGTTTAATCGCCCTATAGGCGAAGCGTGTCATCCACTCACCGTTGACATAGCCGTTGCCCCAGGTGTTGTGATATTCCTTGAACGGATCAAGCTTCACCACCTCTTCTTCAGACAGGCCTTTCTCTATCAGAGCCTGAACCCGGTATTTGATCAGCTTCAACAGGTCATGGGCCTTCTGCAGATCTGCCTTGCTGCCAAGCGGGCCATGGCCGGGGATGATCTTGGTGTTCTCATCCGCAAAAGCCAGAACCTTCTCATTGACCTCAAGATAGCCATCCAGCGTGCCACCAGCATCAAGGTCTATGAAGGTGTACCCTCCATTGATGAACACATCCCCCATCAGCACCACATTCAGGTCTTTGATGAAGATGATGGCATCGCCGTCTGTGTGGGCATCGGCCAGATATTCCACCTCAATATCATGCTCATCAAAGTGGAAGGTCATGGCTTCAGAGAAGGTGACAGTTGGCAGCATGGCTTCCGGCCAGGGTGGCATGGCCGTGCGGCCAGCAGGCACACCCTCGGCCATGCGCTTCCTCACATTGTCATGAGAGATGACAATGGTGCCATTCTCCCGCATATCGGCGTTCCCGCCGATATGGTCATGATGATAGTGGGTGTTGATCACATATTTGATGGGCTTGTCTGTGATCTCGGCTATGGCTTCCTTGATCTTACCGGTCAGGAATGTCAGGGCCTTTGTGTCCCCAATCTCGGTGAACTGGTTATCAATCATAAAGGCGGCATCATCTCCCACCAGCAAACCAAGGTTAGCCCCATACCCCACCAGCATGTAAAAATCCTCGGCTACCTCAATCGTCGAAGGAGTGAACGGCGGCGGATCACCGGCAGCCAAAGGGGAGGTGGCCAACAAACAGGCTGAAACAGTTCTCAACAATATATTCTTCATTTCTTCCTCCCTTAAGGCTTTGCGCCCTCTATACATTTAAAATTATGGGCAATATTGGTGTTACCACCTGTATGCACTGGTACCTGTGGATAAGGGCAAAGTGGCCGAGTGAGCACCACACCGCTCTCTGGTTTCATATCCTCTACATATTTGGCGGCGATCATCCGATCTGGGGCAATCCCTTCTTCCACCCACTTTTCCATAGCGCGGTTGATATCATGCTCGGCATCATCCCGCATGGCAGGCCCTGTAAAACTGAAACACTGCCCAATGGAATTGGCGCCAGGGCCATTACCCGCATGCAATTTCCCGGGCACCATGAACAGGCGGAAGAAAGAATGGACTTTTTCTTGCCCACCCATTTTTTCCGCCACACGGTCAAAATATTGAATGCCATATTCTGGTGGAAACCACTCGTCTCCCCAACCAACAAGGGTCATAAGCTTTGTACCAGCTTTTTTGAGTGCCGACAGATCAGCTAAGTCACTTTTTTCTGGAACCGACGTGAAGGTTTTGGTGAATTCGGACATGTCTTTGTCAAAATCAAACTGCGCACCATTCCAATCAGGGTCCGCAAAATAGTCCTTAAACAAGTCCAATCTAGCAACGACTAGAGGTGGTTTGCCTCCGGCACCTGTCAGACGTTTGCCCCAACCACCAAACCATGGGTCTGCCTCTGCTTCCATCGTAGGTGCATACCCCGGAAATATTTGTTTGCCGGTACGCGGATTTTTAGGGCCCTCATAAATTTTACGCACGGTTTGAACCTGCGCCGGCGTCAGGCACTCATTTGTCTCTGCCCCCCTACAAGTGAGGATGGCAGGGTCATATTTGCAGAAACGCGGGTCAGCTGCCACACCGCCTGCCACATGTGCATCTGCTGTACAGTGTTCAAAAGCTGTTTTTTGTAATAAGGGCAGCTTGGTTTCCGGAATGCGCCCTGCCGGATTTGTCACCCATTCCTGGGCGATCCATAAGTCACTGGCGAGATAGCCAGCCGTACGTCCTCTGGGTGGCATGCCTGTGCCAACAACAATGCCGTCCCAATCTTCGGGGAAGTGCCGGGCAACGGTGAGGCCTCGCTGCCAATCGGCATAATAATGATAATCTGCGGGCTTGCCATAATAGCTCTCTACAATCTTTCTGGACGCATCACTGGTCGCTTTTTGGCCTCTCCAGGAATGATCAGCCACCTTTTCAGGATGCTCTGGTGCCCATTTCCACCCTTCCTGCTTGGGCCTACCATCATCTGTGTTGGCTGCAGCATGGCCCCTTCGGATCGTTTCTGCCAGAGTCCGATAATCAATATACCCGCTATCAGCGCCATTGCCGACCTGATAGAAACGGCCATCCCATCCTTTTTCCGGCATCCAGACCTCAAAATGAATCTCAGAATCTGATGTGGGGCGGATGGTGCCATGTACACGGCAAAAAGCGGGCACCTTTTCATCCACTGCCATGCCCACTTTATGCCAAAGACTGAAAGGGTCTTTGGGCGCCTTATAAAGGCCTTCAGCAACCTTTTCTGCTTCAGTAATTTCCACATTGGGCAGGTTCAGGTTTTTCATATCCGCACAAGACGCCTGCCCGACCTGGCTGAAAAATATGGCCGCCCCAAGGGCTGCCACACCTGTTTTTACAATTGTTTTCATTTATCCATTCCCGCTGTCTTCAATTTATTTATGGTTCTTTGCCGTCCATACACTGGAAATTGGTCGCGCTATCTGTGCTACCGCCCGTATGGACAGGCACTTTGGG
>JBNKGK010000019.1:0-19005 GCA_050289785.1 Kordiimonas sp. | reverse complement strand
CGCAGGCCAGGATCTGACACGTCCCGAACTGTCGGTACTGGTTTCGTACGCCAAGATGGTATTGAAAGAAACCCTGGTGGTTGACGAGATTTCGGAAAATCCGTATTACCGTCAATATGCCGGCGATGGTGCGCAGCATCAGTATTACTCGGCAGGCGGTTACGCCGATTTTGGCGACGAAAGTGATTTCTTCGCAGAGCTATTCCGGCAGGCGCAGCGCGGCGGCCAAACACAAGGTGCCAACCCATTTGGCGCTGACACCCGTGGCAAACGTAGCCTCAGAGGCGCCGATATTCGCTACCGGTTGCCTGTCAAATTTTTAGATGCCGCCCTTGGCGCCAAAACCCTCGTCACCATGCCCGATGGTGCCACACTTGACATCAAGATCCCGGCGGGGGTCAAGGATGGTCAGGTGTTGCGCCTTAAGGGCAAAGGTCTGCCAGGACATGGCGACGGCCCCGCAGGCGATGCTTATGTGACCGTCGAGGTTGATAAACATCCGCACTTCAGGCGTGAAGGCAAAGACATTCATATCGACCTGCCGATTTCGCTCGACGAGGCCGTCCTTGGCGGCAAAGTTTCCGTGCCCACCATCCATGGCACCGTCTCCGTGCAGGTACCGGCGGGCTCAAGCACCGGGCGCACCTTGCGGCTCAAAGGTAAAGGCATCAAGGCTCGGAAGGACGCGGACGCTGGCAATCAGTTTGTTACCCTGCGGCTTGTGCTACCGCCAACGCTTGACGACGACCTGAAGAATTTTATGACCGACTGGCGAGAAAAGCATCAATATGACGCACGCCAGGACTGGGAGGCTGAAGCATGACCCATTCAAAAGATGATGATGTAATTGCTCGTATCGAGAGCCTGACCATAGAACGGCTTGATCTCTATGTTGCGCATGGCTGGGTCACCCCGCAGAGCAGTGACAATGACCGCCATTTTAGTGAGATTGACGTCGCCCGCCTGCAACTCATCGAACAACTGCGGGGCGATATGGCAATTAATGACGAGGCTGTTCCTGTGGTACTGTCGCTGATCGACCAAGTCCATGGACTACGACATCAGCTTCGATACATGGGTCAGGCTATCGAGTTGCAGCACGAGACGATACGTGGTGCCATACTTGCAACCCTGCAAAACCTGCTATCTGCGGCCCCAGGGGACCCGGATCGGAATACCCCCTCAGACTGACCCCAAGAGCAGAACAGGCGAAAGACCTATGGATGCACATGCCGACCGTCATACGATGACCGCGCAGGGAACCTGTCGCTTCCTTGACGTCAATCCCGCTGTTGGATTGAATGCAGGCGACATCAGACATCGTCGCAGCCTCTATGGTGCCAACAACCTAGGTAAGGCTTAAAAAGATACTTGGAGGGCTATTCTCGCGGAACAATTCAAAAGCCCGTTGACCCCTATTCTGCTGGGGCCGCCGGACTGTTTTATATGTTTGGCGATACATCCGAAGGCTCCGCAATCATGGTCGCCGTCCTGTTCAATGTCACGGTAGGCTTCATAGCCGAAAACAGGGCGGCGACTACCGTCAGATGCAGTGTGACGAGTCCCTCCTAACCGGGGAGCCTTGCACCGCTCTTTATCGGTCAGATTGGCAAGGTACTAACAAAAGAAATCGATACCGGAAATAAAGGCGGCGAATAGTTTATACTGGGAGGTACGTAGCCTCGCCATGCCCACGTCTGCTCCTGGTGAGTTTGGGACGTTTGAGAGCGAAAGTTGAGGGTCTGGTCTCGAGTAAAAAAGCAGACCTGTAGGATAATCTCACTTTATGTGTCACCCTACAACCCTACACTGACCAAAGTTTAAGATCGAAAACGGCCTGGCATAGCGTCAGGCCGTTTGCTTTTACCCATCAAAAACAGTGCCATCAGGCTCAGTTCACAAATGCAGCAAAAAATGCTAGACTCTGGCCAGATATCAACCAAGCCAAAGAATGTTTAGCGAGAAGACCACCTTGGACCGCATCATCAGCAACGCATTTTTGAAAGACTTTCTCAGGAGTACTGACCTGAAAGGTTGCGACATTCAGGCGCTGTTGAAAGAAGCAGATATTCCTGTCTCGCTCTACACCCAACAAACTGGCAGCATTGATGGCATTCAGTTGAACCGACTCAGCCTGGTTACCTACACAACCCTGGAAGATACATTTTACGCCATTGGGTCTCCCTTGCACCCTGATATGTTCAATAAGGTGTTCATTAAAATACTGGCACAGACAACAACAGTGCGTGAGGCACTAAAAGAATGGCAGAGCTTCTTCAATATTGTTCAGGACAACGGGGTAATAGAAACCATTGAAAACACTGCCAGTTTCACATGGAAATTCACGTTCAGGGACAATCGCTGGATTGGCACCCACATATGGGTGCTTTCTGCATCCCTGATAAAATTGAAACTATTTAGCTGGATGGCAGGGAAACTGATCAAATTGCAGGAAATTGGCTTCAGTGCCCCACCCCCTGCCAGTGCAGATGAGTTTGAAGCATTATTGGGCTGTAAAATTAAATTTAGTCAGCCTTATGACTATATGAAGGTTGAAAGTCGTCACCTTGATGCGCTGGTTATCCGCAGTAAAGAAGATATTCTGTCCTTTGAAGAGCATATCCCTAAGGATTTCTTCTCCGTTAAAGCAGAAGATCAATATTATTCTCTTTTGCTTGAGAAACTGCTTAGTCTTCAGGTGGAAGAAGAGTTCCATATACCCACTATTCAGGCCATAGCTGATCGCTTGAACATCAGTGTACGCAGCCTGCGCCGAAAGCTGGAAAACGAAGGTTCCAGCTTTCAAGCCTTGAAGAGCGGAATACGATACCGGGCCGCCAAACAGCGCCTGCTGGCCACCAATAAATCCGTCACAGCCATTGCCATGGAATTAGGTTTTGCTGAATCCAGCAGCTTCACAAGAGCCTTCAGGTCACGAGCAGGCGTGTCCCCTGAACTGTTCAGGGATAAAAAAGGCCAACTCACCTGATTCCCTGACCCTTTTTGTCAATCCGCTTTCTCTGCCATCTGTATCATGCAAGGGTAACACAAACCTATGGCATAGAGATGATTCCAAAAGATTCCAGAGACTATCAAGCTGCTCTGCGCATGGTTGCCGGGCGTGATCTGCCCTGGCTGCTTCGCATGCAAGCGCAGAACCACAAAGATAAAAATTTCCTGATCTGGGCTCCGTTTGAAGGTGAGCACGAGACCTGGACGTACAAAGAATTTGAAACTGCTGTTCGCCGTGTTGCCTCTGGATTAAGCAAAAAGGGTGTAACCCAGGGAAGCCGGGTACTTATTCACCTGGATAATTGCCCCGAGCTGCTACTCAGTTGGTTTGCCTGTGCCTATATTGGGGCTGTCGGCGTACTCAGCAACACACGTTCGATTGGCCGGGATATGGCCTATTTTGCAGAACATACCGAGGCTGTTGGTGCCATTACTCAACCAGCTTATGCCGCCATGGTTTCAGAGGCGACACCGCAACTTCACTTTCTGGCCATCACAGAATCAGATGCCGGGGAACAGACGACAAGAGACCTGAACCTACCAAATGCCAGCACCTTTGAAAGCCTGCTGGATCATGCTCCATGGCAAGATGACCGACCGGCTGACCCTGAAGCCGATATCAGCATCCAGTTTACATCAGGCACCACATCCCGCCCGAAGGCTGTTGTATGGACCCATGCCAATGTGCTGTTCGCTGCGCAACAAACCGTCCGTAACTACGGCCTGCGTGAGACAGACATCTGCCAGATATTCCTGCCGCTCTTTCATGTTTATGCCCTTTCTGCCAGCCTGATGGGCACGCTTTGGGCGGGTGGTGCCATTGTTTTGCAGCGCAAGTTTTCAGCTCGTAACTTCTGGGGCCCTGCCGTTACTTATAGAAGCACCTGGGCTGCCATGGTGCCCTTCTGCTCCACAGCACTAGAAAAACATGATGTGCCAGACCACCATTTCCGCTTCTGGCAAAATGTTGTATTGCCTGCCATCAGCACACGCTTCGGGGTCAAAACGCTGGCTCAGTGGGGCATGACAGAAATGGGCTGGCTGCCGATCATGACAGACTGGTGCCACACAGGGGACACCATGAATATGGGCAGGCCGACCCCTGGCATTCAGCTTTCCATTCGCCGCGCGGATGGCAGTGAGTGTAGTCTTGGTGAAACTGGCGACCTATATGTCAAAGCCATACCCGGCATAAGCATGTTTCGGACCTACCTTAAAGATGAACAGGCCTTCGCAAACAGCTTTGATGCTGAAGGGTGGTTTGATACGGGTGATCAGGTAAGGATTGCAGAAAGTGGCGATCTTTTCTTTACGGACAGGGTGAAAGATATCATTCGGGTAGGTGCCGAAAATGTTTCCGCGACAGAGCTGGAAACCGTCATCCTGGAAACCGGCTGGATAGAGGAATGCGCTGTGGTGGCAGCACCCCACCCCATGCTGGATGAAGTGCCCGTGGCCTTTGTATTGCCCAAAAACTCAGCCCCAAAAGAACTTATCGAAAAACTACTGGACCATTGCAGCCAAAACCTGGCCGATTTTAAAATGATCCGCGAAGTACATATTGTAGATAAGTTCCCCCGCTCCACGATCGAGAAAATCGCCAAGAATGAACTGCGGGCCCGGCTTGTAAAAGAGGCCAGCTAAAATGGACGCAGGGCCTTATGCGCCCTGCGGGCCACCCCGTGCTTCTTCTGGTGTGAAATCAAAGGTTTTGTTACAGAACTGGCAGTTCATGCCAATTTTGCCATCTTCCACCATATGATCAATATCATCATCGCCAAACTGGGAGAGAACAGCGAGTAGTCGCGCTCGGTCACACCGGCAGCCTTTAACAACATGGCTTTGCTCAAACACACGCACGCCATCTTCATTAAACAGTCGGTAAAGCAGTTGATCCAGATCAAGCTGTGGGTCCAGCAGTTCCTCGGCCTTCACGCTGTTCATTAAAATGGAGGCCCTGCTCCATTGCTCTTTGGTTTCGCGGTCCAGCAGGCGTTCCTGCCCTTCTTCACCACGTGCCAGATGCTGGGCCATAATGCCGCCCGCCCGCCAGTGGCCTGTCACAGGGTCGCGGTCACAGGTCAACTTCAGCTCTGTTGGTGTTTGCTCGGAATCCATGAAATAATTGCGCGCCACCTCAGACAGGCTTTCGCCCTGCAACTCAACAATACCCTGATAACGTTCCATATCCTGCCCCTGATCAATCGTCAGGGCCAGATAACCTTTTTTACTGCCAATAAGGCCATGGAAACTGGGAGACTTTCCATATTGGGCCAAAACCTTGGCATCAATATCAGCATAGCCCCGTACATGGCCCAAACCATCCGCCTTGCGCTCATAATCTGCCACCATCATGGGTACGGCCCCACCCGATTTGGTCTGGATCGTGACAATACCATCAAATTTCAGCATGGAGCCAAGAAGCGTAGCTAATGTAAGAAGCTCCCCCAAAATACGGGCTACAGGCTCTGGGTAATCATGGGCAGAAAGCACCTGCTCAACCACCGTACCAAGACGCACCGCGCGCCCCCGCACGTCCATGCCTTCAATCTGATAGGGGCGGATTTCATTATCACGACTACCAGCAGGGTCACCAACAACAATGGGGGTCTCACTCATAAAATGCTCTTACACTCAAAGGGCCTTGCCCAATTACATCTTACCCATACACCAGGCCAAGATGGCCTTCTGCGCATGCAGGCGGTTTTCTGCTTCATCCCAGATAACAGATTGCGGGCCATCAATAACATCGGCTGTTACCTCTTCTTCCCTGTGAGCAGGTAGACAGTGCATGAAAAGAGCATCTGTCGCGGCTTCCGCCATCAGCTCTGCATTCACCTGATAAGGAGAAAGAAGCTTCATCCGTTCATCAACATTTTCATCACCCATGGAAACCCATGTATCGGTGATCACGGCTTCCGCGCCTTTCACAGCAACTTTTGCATTGGTTGTCACCTGCACATCGCCGCCTTCAAGCTTTGCCCACTCCAACACTTCAGGGTTAGGTGCCAAAGCCTCCGGGCAAGCGAGCACAACAGGAAAATGGAAACGCACAGCCGCCTCAATCAAAGATGTGGCCACATTGTTGCCATCCCCCACCCATGCAATTTTTTTGCCGGTAACAGGGCCTTTATGCTCTTCAAAAGTCAGTATATCTGCCATCAGCTGACAAG
This sequence comes from Kordiimonas sp., assembly GCA_050289785.1. Lineage (GTDB taxonomy): Bacteria > Pseudomonadota > Alphaproteobacteria > Sphingomonadales > Kordiimonadaceae > Kordiimonas. The sequence goes on along the minus strand of JBNKGK010000019.1, from coordinate 12,820 downwards.
GGTGAGAATGATCTGTGAGGGCATTAATGACTGGCACAGTACCCTCCATTGCCAGCTCCATAACCGCAGCATGGGAATTGGCCCGGATCATAATAGCATCCACATAACGGCTCATCACTCGGGCTGTATCAGCAACAGTTTCACCCCGGCCAAGTTGCATATTGTCCCCCTGCAGGATAAGGCTAGTTCCTCCCAATTGTTGCATCGCCATTTCAAAGCTGATGCGCGTACGTGTGGAAGATTTTTCAAAAATCATGGCGAGCGCATGGTCTTGCAGCGGTGCCCCGGCATCCACTGTGCCTTTAGGCAAATCCTGCCTCATTTCCTTCCAGTTCTTAGCTGTATCCAATATATACCTGAGTACATCACCGGGAAGGTCTTTCAGGTCAATAAAATGATTTGCTCTGTGTACGCTGATCATAGCGGTACATCCCCTTTTGTTTACCGGTAATAGCTAAAGCTTACTGTGGCGTTCCGTTTTTGCGCCAATCTTCAAAAGCCGCATCGTAAATGGCCATTGCTTCATCAATATGACTTTCGCCCAAAATAAGCGGTGGCAACATACGAACAACCATATCTGCCGCAACGGCGGTGCACAGGCCACGGCCAACCAAGTCTATCATAGCGGGCCTTGTCGGCACCTCTGGCATACGAATACCTGTCATCAAACCAAGGCCACGCACTTCTGTGATGAAATCACCATGCCGCTGCAACAGCGCAGCCAAGCGGGCCTGCAACATGGAACCCATTTCAGTCACACGAGGCAAAAAGGAAGGCTCAAGCATCAAATCGAGCACGGCGTTCCCCACTGCCATGGCAAGCGGATTCCCGCCATAGGTGGAACCATGAGTGCCGGAAACCATGCCAGAAGCCGCGTCTTCCGTAGCCAGACAGGCCCCAAGCGGGAAGCCGCCACCAATGCCCTTGGCGACTGTCATCACATCGGGTTTTACGCCCGCCCATTCATGGGCAAAAAGTTTGCCCGTTCTGCCCATACCGCACTGTATTTCATCAAGAACCAGCAAAAGGCCATTTTCATCACAAATATCGCGTAGCGCCTGCATGGTTTCAGCAGGCATCACCCGAATGCCGCCTTCACCCTGAACAGGCTCCACCATAATGCCGCCCGTTTCGGGGCCAATGGCCGCTTTCACCGCCTCAAGGTCGCACCAGGGCACCACATCAAAACCATCAGGCACGGGCTCAAAACCCTTAATCATCTTTTCCTGCCCGGCCGCAGCGATGCCAGCCAGCGTTCTGCCATGAAAGGCTGACGCCATGGTGATCAGGCGATATTTACCTTTATTGCCCTTATCATGATGATATTTCCGTACCAGCTTGATCGCGCATTCAATGGCTTCTGCCCCTGAATTGGTGAAAAACATAGTATCAGCGAAGGTGGCCTCCGCCAGACGCTGTGCTAACTTTTCACCTTCCGCAATCGTATAGATATTAGAAACATGCCAAAGTTTGGCTGCCTGGTCCTGCAACGCTTTCACAAGGGTTGGGTGGCTGTGGCCAAAGGCCATCACACCAATACCTGAAAAGAAATCCAGATATTTTTTTCCCTGTGTATCGAAGAGGTACATACCCTCGCCGTGATCAAACGCCACGGGCAGGCGAGAATAAGTTGGCATGACGGGCGTAATCAAAACTGGTCTCCAGCGAATGAATTCATCATCAAACTAATGGGCGGCGTACAAAACCTTAACACCTGCGCCAAAAAATTTCGGCTGGACACACATGATGTGACCAGCCAGCAAGGTGGAGGAGAATGCCCTCACAGCACCAAGAAGTCAATGGTTTGTCAGCAAATATCTGGCGGAAACAGGCTGTTTTCAAGCTTTCAAACGATAGCCTCGCTTGAATGCCAGATACACACAAACCAGAAGCCCAAGATTAAGGGCCATTGTGTAAAGTACCCCCATAAGCAAATCGCTATCTGCCTTGCCAATAAAGCCATATCGGAAACCGTCAATTAAATAGAAAAACGGGTTCATATGCGACAAGGCCTGCCAGCTCGGACTTAACCTCTCAATAGAATAAAAAGTACCGGAAAGCAGGCTAAGGGGTGCGATAATGAAATTAGTGATCGCGGCGGCATGATCAAACTTTTCCGCCCAGATACCCGTGAGGATGCCAATCAGCGACAGCATCACGCTGGCTGCAACTGCAAAATAAAGGACAGCACCTATATGGCTAATGGATACGGTGACATTCGGCATAAGGAAGAAAGCAAACCCCACGGAGGCCCCAACAGCCACACCGCGGGTTACGCCCCCCAGCACAAACCCCGTGGTCAGCTCAAGGGCAGACAGGGGTGGCATCAGGGTATCCACAATATTGCCCTGCACTTTAGAGATAAGAATCGAAGAAGAAGTGTTAGCAAAAGCGTTCTGTACAATGGCCATCATAATAAGGCCCGGCGCAAGGAACTGGCTAAAAGGCATATCTGCCACAATGCGCCCACTGCCACCAAGGGCCAAGGTAAAGATCACCATAAACAGTGCAGTTGTGATGGCCGGAGCGGCCAAGGTCTGCGACCAAACCTTCATAAAACGGCGAGTTTCCCGCATATAAAGGGTCTGTAGTCCCAACCAGTTAACCTTACCTATGGTCCGTGTACCCAGTTCATGGTAATGATCTTGTGCCTCAATCTGCACCGCATAACTCCCTAAAAATTGGTGATATAAGGATATGGTGTCTTTTGAGGCCTTGGCAAGTGCCCCTATAACCTTATATAAGCGGTACAGATATATCGGTGCAAACCGAAATAGGCAGGTAAATTAAATCAAGGGAACAGACATGGCCTGGACAGAGGACCGCATAGACCAGCTCAAAAAACTGTGGGATGCTGGCTTGAGCGCAAGCCAAATTGCCAAAGAACTGGGAGAAGGCGTTACCCGTAATGCGGTGATTGGTAAAGCACACCGCCTGAGCCTGAAGTCTCGCCCCTCTCCGGTGAAAACGGATAAGGAAAAGAAAACAACCACCCCACGCAAAACGGTTAAAAAGGCTAGTAAGAAGGTGGTTACGCTTCTGGACCTTACAGACCGTATGTGCAAATGGCCCATTGGCCACCCAGGGGAACAGGATTTCCATTTCTGTGGTAAAAATTCTGAACCCGGCATGCCTTACTGCGCAAAACATTGTGCAGAAGCTTATCAGGCACAGCCTCCACGACGTGACCGCAGGCAGACACCCCGTCCGCCAATTATGTGAGCTGTTAAATTCGATTCTCTGGGGATTCGTATGACGAAACATTCTTTTGTAAAAGTCATTAGCGCTGCAGCGTTAATGGCCGCCACTGTTTTTCCCGCCTCTGCACATGGTGCTGAAGAAAAAGAAAAACGATTCGACGAATCGCAGTACCGTCACGATGTAATGGAACTAGCCAAATATTCAGTTAGCAATATCGTGCAACTTCTAAAAGGAAAAGCCTCTCATGATGGCCACATGCAGGTTTTGGCGGATGTGCTTGCCAAATCTGCAACCCTCAGCATAGTGTCTTTTGAAAAAGACACCCGCGGCATAGAAGGCAAAACCGAAGCCGAAGATAAAATATGGGAAAACTGGCAGGATTTTGCAGAACGCATGGACGCCTATACAGCGGACACAGCCACTTTTGCTAATATTGTGAAAACAGGTGACCCGGCGCAAATTGGCGCAGCTTTCAAAAGGGCAGTCAAACACTGTAAAAGCTGCCACGACGACTACCGCAAATAATCTCACACCATTAATTTATCGCAAGCCTGACACAGTTCACCTCTGTCAGGCTTGATTTATTTCGCCTCCGCCCATATAGTTCCCTATAGGGAACAAATATAATGGCGAGGAAATTATGGATAGAACCAAATCAGGGCTGCGCTGTGCCCTGCTAACTTTTCTGTTATCGTCCACTGCGATAGCAGAAGAGAATTATTCCCCTTATGTTGGGGTTGATTATCCAAAAAATGTCTATTTTGGCGATTTACACCTGCATACGCAGCTTTCTCTGGATGCTTATAGTTGGGGTAACAGGCTATCGTCCGATGATGCCTACAGGTTTGCTAAAGGCGAAGAAGTCACAGCAAGTAATGGCGTAAGAGCAAAACTATCGCGCCCGCTGGATTTCCTGAGTGTGACTGACCATGCCTCTAACATGGGCGTGGTTGCCGATCTCGAAACCCAAAATGATAGGCTTTTGAAAACCAAAGAGGGCCAACGGCTTTTAAAGCTGGTTCAGGATGGTAGAAAAAAATCTGGTAATCCTGACGCAATGGTTTGGAAGTTTTTTAATCCGTTCACTGATGGCGTTACCGATGAGGGCTATCGGCAATCTGTTTGGAACTCAGTTATTCAATATGCTGAACGGCATAATGACCCAGGCAAGTTCACCGCCTTCATAGGCTTTGAGTGGACAGCAATGTATGACAAAACCGCTACCCACCGGGTGGTCATCTTCAAGGATGAGGCAGACAAAGCGGCTCAAATTTTGCCTCTTTCCAACATCGAAACAAATGACCCTGAGAAGCTGTGGGCCTATCTCGCCTCCTATGAAGAGAAAACCGGGGGGCACGTGATCGCTATTCCCCACAACGGCAATTATAGCCACGGCAAGATGTTTGCCCCTGCCAGACGGTATGGTGCCTCCTTCGATACGGCTTATGCCAAGCTGCGCAGCCGGTGGGAACCCCTGTATGAAACTACACAAATCAAAGGGGACACAGAGACACATCCTATTCTTTCAGCGACAGATGAGTTTGCAGATTATGAAACATGGACAGGGGGGATCGCTAACGGCACCGTAAAGCTCCCGGAAGAGTTATATCAATATGAATATGCCCGCTCTGCCCTGAAGCTGGGATTGGGGCATCAATCACAATTGGGCGTCAACCCTTTCAAATATGGCCTTATTGGCAGCACAGACAGCCACACAGCACTTTCCTCCGCCATGGATGATAATTTCTTTGGCAAATTTTCGGTCGTGGAGCCCCATGCTAAGCGTTTGGGGCCTATCTATGCATCTATCCCAAATAGTAAGCTTGGTGCTGTTATGAATGCTGCCGGTTATGCGGCAGTATGGGCTGAGGAGAATACACGGGAAGCCCTGTTCGCTGCCATGAAACGGCGGGAGACCTATGCAACTACTGGCCCGCGTATGACCGTGCGTTTCTTTGGTGGGTGGGATTATGAGGCAGAGGACGCAAACCAGCCTGACCTTGCAAAGATTGGTTATGCAGGCGGCGTTCCCATGGGCAGTGACCTAACAGCAGCCCCAAAAGGTAAAGCGCCATCTTTCCTTATCCGTGCCGTGAAGGACCCGGATGGGGCAAACCTTGACCGGGCACAGGTGATCAAGGGCTGGCGGTCTGCTGACGGCGAACTGCATGAAAAAATCTATAATGTAGCGCTGTCTGGCGGCCGCAAAGATAAAGGCAACAAAACTAAAACTGTTGGCAGCACCGTCGATATCAAAGACGCCTCCTACACCAACACCATTGGCGATGCAGAGCTAGCTACAGTGTGGACAGACCCAAACTTTAAAGCCGACGAGTTGGCTTTCTATTATGTGCGGGTGCTGGAAATCCCTACCCCGCGCTGGACAGCCTATGACGCCAAATATTTTGGTCTGAAAGACATTCCGGATGAGGTGCCAATGAGCACGCAGGAACGAGCCTATACCAGCCCTATCTGGTACACACCTTAACTTTAGAAAGGGGTAACACAGAAGGAAACGCTTTTGATGGTAGATTTTGACCCCGTCCAGATTGGCGGGCACCTGGACGATAACGCGCAGGTTGAGAGTGTGCGTTACTTGGGGCCCAAGTCGAAAGATATCCTGAACGCGATAGACATTTATACGGTGGGAGACCTGAAACGTCAGCGATAGGCTCACCCGTTTACTGCCCGCTAGATTGGGGCAATCAAGGAAGGGGATATGCCAACTTTATCGCGCATAGAAACAGATCATATATCAATTGAAAACCGCAAGAAAACCGAAAGAACATTAAAACAGCGAGAATTACAAATGTCCACACGCCTAACATTTAATGAAAACATACGAAAAATCATCTTTGGCATTCTAGCCATTTTTGGGGTTGCCACCTCAGCCCATACAGAGGAGATGCCTTTCTATCTGCCGGAGAAGGTTACACATCTGATCAAATCAAAAAATGTAGACCAGACATTTGCTATCCATATCATTCAACCTATCCAGCGCAAGGATGGTTCTGAGCGCTTTCCTGTCATCTACTCCACCGATGCAAGCGGCAACATTGGCGCTTTGACAGATATCTCACGTTCCCTGCAACGCAGCGGACTAGCCAACCGTTATATTTTGGTGGGCATAGGTTACCCAGAAGACCAATATATGGAAGCTGTAGTCCGAAGAGCACGGGACCTGAGCAAATTGCCAGAACCACCCCGCTCACAGGCGGTGGCAGCGATTACAGAAGCACCCAAATCTCTTGTGGAAGGGGCAAAACGCCCTGATATCAGGAACCTGCATGATGGCGCAGATGATTTCCTTGCCTTTATACACAAGGAACTCATGCCTTATATCGAAGCTAGCTATCCGGTGATACCAGAAGAGCGAACATATTTTGGTTACTCCGCAGGAGGAAGGTTTGGCTGGTACACCCTTTTCAACAGGCCTGAAACGTTCAGCCAATATATTATCGGCAGCTCTGCGGTCTCTTTTTTCGGACATGATGTGATGGTGGAAACCGCAAAAGCCTATGTTGCCTCAGGCAAACCACTGAACGCCAAAATTTTCCACTCTGTTGGCGCGGAAGAACATTTTGAACCAGCATACGCGGCAACAAATTTTGGCACCGGTTTTTATGAGATGGCTAAACTGATGAAAAATGCAAAGAACCCAGGCCTTAACTACAGTTATAAAATGTTCCCGGGTGAGGTTCATGCAACAGCTTGGCTACCCACCTTCGTTTATGGCGTGCAACACATGTTTGGCCCAGCAGACTGCCTGCCATATGTCGCTAACAGCAAATGCGACAAGAACTAACCTAGGGTCTTAGAGCCTAAAATAACTGCCAATACACACCGGCCCCAATAATAAACAGGGTCGGTGCCGCTACCCATGAGGAACGAAGGTTAGGTGACGATACCTCATCATCATAAAATTGAAAACCTGTAATCATTGGCAAGATCAAATTCAGTTTTTTGAAAAACAGATAAAAAAGCACCACAGAAATATGGACGCACACAAGCCCCATGAGGATAAAACCAAGCACCTCGTGCACTTCTGTTAGCTCTTCAGATAAATCACCATCTATGCTGTCTGCCAAAGGACCTGAGAAGAGCATAGCATCTGTTGCATAAAGCCCAAGAACTGCCTGCACCAGCAGTAGCAATAACATCAGTATGACAGACCAGCCACCAAGCGGATTGTGACCAAGACCCGCCTGCTTTTCACCGTATAGATACGCCCGAACAGCCCTGGGCCCTTTCACAAAGTGTGTAAAACGAGCGGTCTCACTACCCAAAAGCCCCCAAAACAAGCGCCACAAGACAAGCACGAGAATAGAAATGCCTGCCCAGGTATGCATATTCCCGTAAACACCGAACTTATCCTGGAACGCTGAATAAACAGACAAAGCAAACAGGATAACCAAAACCCAGTGGAACAAACGAACCGCAATATCCCAGACTTTTACTTTACGCACTATAACCATCCTCTTGTAGCGTCTTCACTGCCTGAACAATTTTATGAGCATCAGGTAACCAAGCTTTCTCCGCTGCAATGCCATATGGCACAGGGCTATGAGGGGGGGTTACGACAGCAGGCGCCGCCCTTAAGACAGAAAAAGCTTTCTGTGACACCACAGAGACAACAGCATCAGCAAACCCGCAAAAGGCTGTACCCTCATCAACCACGAGCAGATGGCCGGTTTTCGCTACACTTGCTATAATTAAGTCAACATCGAGAGGAGAGATCGTCCGAGGGTCAATCACTTCCACATCCAGGCCATGCTGTTGGTGCAGGATCACCGCTGCCTCTTCAGCCTCTGGCACCATGGCCCCAACAGCAACAATCGTCGCCTCTGAGCCTGCCCTCACTACACGTCCCTGCCCCAACGGCACGGGAGGCAGATCAGGAACCACAGGCCCTTTCCTGTCATAAAGCCCTTTATGCTCAAAAAAGATAACGGGCTCTGGCACAGCCACCGCTGCTTTCAACAGACCTGCCGCATCTGCCGGTGTGGACGGGCATACCACATGAAGTCCAGGTATCTGTGCCACCAACGCGTGGAGCGATTGGCTGTGCATGGCGGCTGAGTTATCCCCCGCCCCCATTGTCGTGCGAATAACAAGTGGCACCTTCACCCGGCCTGCGGAGAGAAAACTCGCTTTAGCCGCCTGGTTCAGTATTTGATCAAAAGCCACCCCCATGAAATCGCAGAACATAAGCTCAATCACTGGCTTCAGGCCCATCATGGCGGCCCCCAAGCCCATACCCACGAAAGACGCCTCTGAGATAGGTGTGTCCATCACCCGACTGGCCCCAAATTTGACGGCCAAACCTTTTGTCACCCCAAACACACCACCCAGCTCCTCAGCTTCTGGCAGGCCAGCACCACCCACAACATCTTCGCCAAGCACAATGATGCTATCATCAAAAGTCATCATCTGATGTAATGCCTGGTTTAAAGCTTCACTCATTGTCATGTGGGTCACTGTATAACCTCCATCCGGCTCAGCCATGCTGTCAAAGCCTGATCACTCGTATCCGGAGTAGCCACCCCCTTTTTTACTGCCGTCACAGCTTCTTCTTTCGCTCTGATCATAACGCTTTTTATTCTCGCTTCAGGAATATCTTGATGCAGTAGATAATTCTCAAAACTTTGTAATGGATCATTCATCTTATCAGAGACCATCCGATAAACCTGATTTTCGCCGTGATAATGCCCATCAAGGCGTGGAGAAACCACCTCTAAAAAAGCAGGGGTGCCAGAACTTCTCACCCAGTTTACCATACGATCTGCGCTATTTTGGAGGGCCGCGATATCACAGCCATCAACCGTACTGGCTGCCAGACCAAACCCTCGAGCACGGGCGGCAATATTAGCGCCCCCCGAAGCATAAGAAGCCGATGTGGATTGCCCTAATCCATTATTCTCTACCACAAATAGGAGCGGTAACCTAAGAGCCATCGCCAAATTCAAAGTTTCAAAAACAGCGCCCTGATTGGTAGCACCATCCCCCATAAAAGCAGCTGCCACACCGCCTGTTTGCCGGACCTTGGCGGCAAGTGCCGCCCCTGCGGCCAGGGGTACCTGCCCCCCTACAATGCCATTACTACTGAGAAAACCAGCTTCTGGTGCTAAAAGATGCTGCGTTCCCCCAAGACCTGAAGACAGCCCCGCTTCACGACCCATGATTTCTGCCGCCACCGCAACGGGATCAACCCCCAAAGCAAGAGCCAGGCCGTGACTGCGATGAGAGCCGGTGACCTGATCAACAGGACCAGAGAGATGAGAGCATATCATTACTTCTGCAACCTCTGAACCATGGCATAAGTGCACAAGACCAGGCACCTGGCCTGCATCGGCCAGCTCCCCAATTTCCGACTCAAAAGCACGAATAAAGTGCGCTTGTTCAAAAAGTGAGAGTAAATCAATATTGGTTCCCCTGGCTCCTGAAGTCTTTTTTCATCGCTACCCTAACATTTTGCACCCTTTATAAAAGAAAATGGTGCAAAATGGAGAGAAATGAGTAATAAGAGCGCAAATTTCGACTCTCATATTGACTTTAGAGTCTTTTCTGAGCATATCAAAATCAGAGTAATTTGGTATGATTTCAAAATCGTGCTACAGTGATAGCCATTTTGAAGAAACTAGAAGGACTGTGCGACCATGATCAGGCTGACAAATCTGGCAGACTATGCCGTGGTACTGATGTGCGAAATGACCGTAACAGATAGCCGCTTAAGCGCACAAGACCTTTCCGCAAGCACCAACATACCAGTGCCTACTGTGGCAAAAATCCTGAATATGCTAGCTAAAGCGAATCTGCTTGAATCCCGTCGCGGGCTCAAGGGTGGTTTCGCCCTCTCAGCAAAAACGACAGAGATTTCAGTGGCCAATATTATTGAAGCTATTGATGGACCCATTTCTCTCACTCACTGTGCAGAAGATGGCACTGCCGATTGTGGTTATGATGATATATGCCAGATGCGGCCACGCTGGCAGGTGGTCAACACGGCAGTGAGAAACGCACTGGAAGATGTCAGCCTTCAATCCCTTGTCACAATGAGCCCAGACAAGACAAGCATCCAACACCCTGCATTTGCTGATCTTAAATAAGTTTATTAAAGGAGCCGCCACCCATGGCTGGAACCGTAGAAGCCCAAAAACAAATATCAGAAATGACGGGTGAGTATAAATATGGTTTTGTCACCTCGATCGAATCTGAAATGGCACCCAAAGGCCTTTCAGAAGAGGTGATCCGTTTCATTTCGGAAAAGAAACAGGAACCGGAATGGATGCTGGAATGGCGCCTGAAAGCCTATGAAGCCTGGAAAAAAATGGCCGAGCCGGACTGGGCGAAGGTGACCTACCCGAAAATAGATTATAACGATATCTATTATTATTCCGCGCCGAAGAAAAAGCCATCGCTCAAAAGCCTTGACGAGGTGGACCCTGAGCTGCTGGCCACCTATGAAAAGCTGGGTATCCCTATCCGTGAACAGAAAGTGCTGGCAGGTGTGGAGGGCGCGCCAAAAGTGGCCGTTGATGCGGTGTTTGATTCCGTATCTGTAGCGACCACTTTTCGGGACGAACTGAAAAAGGTCGGCGTAATTTTCATGTCTATTTCTGAAGCCATTCGCGAATATCCTGATATGGTGAAAAAGTATCTGGCATCCGTTGTGCCTGTGCGAGACAATTATTTTGCTGCTCTCAACTGCGCTGTCTTCTCTGATGGTACTTTTGTCTATGTACCCAAGGGCGTGCGCTGTCCGATGGAGCTTTCCACCTATTTCCGGATCAATGCAGAAAATACTGGCCAGTTTGAGCGCACGCTGATTATTGCGGATGAAGGCTCATATGTTTCTTATCTGGAGGGCTGCACCGCGCCCATGCGGGATGAAAACCAGCTTCATGCCGCAGTAGTGGAACTGGTAGCGCTTGATAATGCCGAGATCAAATACTCAACGGTGCAGAACTGGTATCCCGGCGATAAGAACGGTAAAGGCGGCATTTATAATTTCGTAACCAAACGGGGCCTCTGCAAAGGCCGAGAATCCAAAATCAGCTGGACACAGGTTGAAACAGGCTCTGCCGTTACCTGGAAATACCCAAGCTGCGTGCTGGCCGGTGAAGGCTCAGTGGGCGAGTTTTATTCCGTTGCTGTAACAAACAATTACCAGCAGGCGGATACAGGCACCAAAATGATCCATATGGCGCCCAACACGCGCTCCACCATTATATCCAAAGGGATTTCCGCCGGTAAGTCACAAAACACCTACCGCGGCCTTGTAAAAGTGCTGCCTGGTGCTGATGGCGTGCGGAACTATACCCAATGTGATTCTCTCTTGGTTTCTTCTGAGTGCGGTGCTCACACGGTGCCCTATATCGAGGTGAAGAACCCTTCTGCCCAGATTGAGCATGAAGCAACCACCTCTAAAATCTCGGAAGACCAGTTATTTTACTGTCAGGCCCGCGGCCTGGATGAAGAAGAAGCTGTTGCCATGATCGTCAACGGCTTCTGTAAAGAAGTGATGCAACACCTGCCCATGGAATTTGCTGTGGAAGCACAAAAGCTGCTTGGCATTTCCCTTGAAGGCAGTGTGGGATAAGAAAGAAAATAAGATGCTGAAAATCAAAAATCTGCATATTGCTGTTGCGGGCAATGAAATCGTTAAAGGCCTGGACCTGGAAATTAATCCCGGTGAAGTGCATGCCATTATGGGCCTGAACGGCGCTGGCAAATCAACCCTTGCCAATACGATTGCTGGCCGCGAGGAATATGAAGTCACCGAAGGTTCCATTGAATTTGAAGGCAAAGACCTGATGGAGCTGGCCCCACATGAGCGCGTAGCCGCCGGTTTGTTTCTGGGCTTCCAATATCCAGTAGAAATTCCCGGTGTTTCCAACCTGAACTTCATGCGTACCGCGCTGAATGGTGTGCGTAAACAGCGCGGCGAAGAAGAACTTTCTGCAGCAAACTTTATGAAGCTGGTCCGTGAAAAGGCAAAAGCCTTGAAAATGGACCCGGATATGCTGAAACGCTTTGTGAATGTAGGCTTTTCTGGCGGCGAAAAAAAACGGAACGAAATGGTGCAAATGGCCCTTCTTAATCCGAAGCTGGCTGTGCTTGATGAAACAGATTCCGGGCTGGATATTGACGCGCTCAAAACAGTTTCTGAGGGTATTAATGCCCAGCGCCGTGACGACACTGCCATTCTGCTGATCACCCACTATCAACGTCTCTTGTCTTACGTGCAGCCGGATGTCGTGCATGTGATGATTGATGGCCGTATTGTTCGCTCTGGCGGCAAGGAGCTGGCTCTGGAACTGGAGGAAAAAGGCTATGCGGATGTGTCTTAAAGCTACAAACCTCTGCGGCATTCGAAAGAGACCATGATGACAGAGCAGTTGATAGACGGATATAAAGAGCAATCTGAAGCTCTGGTTGACACAGTGCCCGGCACAGATGGTATCAGACTGCAGGCTCTGGCTGATTTCGCTTCAAAAGGCATGCCTGGGCCAAAAACGGAAGACTGGCGCTATAGCGATATTCGCCAGTTGCGTAACCAGATATACAACCTCGCGCCTCAAGCCGACAAGGTGCCAGAGCTGCCTGCCGCTCTTGGTGA
>JBNKGK010000018.1:14171-19170 GCA_050289785.1 Kordiimonas sp. | reverse complement strand
AGGTTCAGGAGTATGAGAAAGGCACTAACCGCATTGGGGCCAGCCGTCTGTTCCGTATCGCCAGAGTGCTGGATGTGCGCGTGGGGTCTTTCTTTGAGGGGGAAGCAAAACTGCCTGGGTATGAGCCGAGAACTGAAGGCGTGGAGCTGTCTGATAGGTTGCAGAGCAAAGAAACGCTGGGGCTTATCCTTGCCTATTATCGCATCACAGACCCACGCATCAGGCGCAAGCGGAAATTGCCTTATCAGATAAATACAAAAAAGTGACATCAAAAACTGAGGTGTTTTGCACTATTTTGCGTCTGCTGCAGGCAGACGTGTCAGGGTACACCACTTTTTAGTATTTAAGGGATATGCTAATGTCTTCAGAGAAAAGCAATGCAGTGTTGCTATCACAGGCAAGGCCAGCATACGTGAATGATGACAAGTTCATAAAGCATCTTATCAGAAATTATAATAGTCTGCTCATGAAAGTGATCAGACGGAATATCCCGCCTGAAGAAGATGCAGAAGATATTGCCCAGGAAGTGTATCTGCGAATTTCACAAAAAAAGGATGGGGATCAGATTGTAAATTATAAGGCCTTTATGCTGCGGACAGCTCGTAATCTTATCATTGATAAGGTCAGGCGAGGGCAGCTTATAGATAGCGCCCAGCATGAAGAACTGGATGCAGAAAAGCATGTCAGTATGCAGCCATCTGTGGAGGTTGCCCTGGAAAATAGGCAGCGGCTGGCCGAGTTTGAGGCGGTAGTGCGGGAGCTTCCCCGAAAATGTCGCGATGTTTATATACTGCACCGGGTGGAAGGCATGACATATCCGGAAATTGCACGCTATTTTAATATCAGCGTTAGTGCTGTTGAAAAACATATGATGAAGGCCATCCTGCACATTCGCAATCAATTGGGAGGGCGGAAATGATCATGACTTTCTTCAAAAAATTGTTTTGTCGAAGCCACTCCAGACAGGATGAAGAAGCGGCAAGATGGTTCGTTCGACAGCAATCCTCTGAGATAACTGTTGCAGAAAGGAATGCGTTTGATGCGTGGCAGAAGGAAAGTGTCTCGAATAAAAATGCTTATGATGCCTTCGTGCAGGATTGGGCCGGAACGTCGGAGTATATAGAGGCCTCTCATGCCTTTTCCGCAATGCGGGAAGAGGCTTTGGCCAGACGGCAGTCCGGTTTTTCTCTCACCTATAAGGTTGCGATGCCTGTTGCGGCTTGTTGTCTTTTGCTGCTGGTGGGTTGGGCTTACAATGCCCGGTTTTGGGAAGGTAAAGTTGTTCAGTACTACACAGAGGTGGGGGAGCGCAGAACGGTATCACTGCAGGATGGTACGGAGGTTACCCTGAACACGGATACTGTTCTATCCGTTCAGTATGGTACAGGGCAGAGAAAAGTTAATCTGTTAAAAGGCCAGGCATGGTTTGATGTTGCTAAAGATCAACAAGCCCGCCCTTTCACTGTAACCTATGGGTATGGCAGTGTAACGGCTTTGGGGACGGTGTTTGATGTCTATCGACGACAGGATCAAAGTGCACAGGTTACTCTGGTTGAGGGCAGTATTCGTGTGCAGGATGCAGTGCTGTCAGATGAGGCTAAACAGAAGGTGGTGCTGACGGTTTCGGAGGATGGCCCAAAGAGGCAGATTATACAGCATGAAAAATCAGGTTTATCCAGTCCGATAGAGGTATCTTACGATGAAGCCTTCGCCTGGCAAAATGCTGTAGTCATCCTGAAAAATCAGTCATTATCTTATGCTGTTGAGGAAATGAATCGCTACTCACAGCAGAAAATACTGTTTGAAAATGAGGCTCTTAAGAAGATGCACCTCAGCGGTATATTTCACACGCGAGACAGGGATGTGTTTCTGCAGGTAGTGGGGGAATATCTGCCGGTGAACATAGTATATGATTTGACTGGCAATGCGCACTTGTATGCTCAGGCCTTACCAGAAAATACCAAATAAAGTGAAAGGGCAGATTTTTTTGTCAAAAAAACTGAGGTGTTTGATTCCATAATGCGTCTGCTCCCATAAGCCGAGGGAAGGACTAAGGTTTGTCCCAAGGGAAGGTTGATTAAATTGTGGTAGGGGAAGAAATAATGAATAGAGTTAAGATTGAGAAAAACAGCAGACAGCTAAGGAGGCATTTGCAGAGTGCCTGTTCTGTGTTGGCTATATCTGGCAGTCTCATGGCTACAGCACCGCTTTTTGCCCAGAATGACGCCCGGCTTTCATATAGTGTACCAGCGCAGTCGTTGGAAAGCGCCCTGTATAGCCTTTCAAAAAAGAACCAGTTGAATATGGTGCTGCCGCATGAACTTCTGCAAGGCAAGCAATCCCGGGGGCTGGAGGGCACATATTCTATTACTGAAGCGCTGGATGCCCTGCTGAAGGATACCAGCCTGGAATATGAATTTAAAAGCAATAAACTGATTGTTGTGAAGCAGAAGAGCAACCCTGGTGCAGACCAAGGGCTGGCAGAAGCCAGTGATGCCGGTGGTAAAGACTTTGTGCTGGAAGAAATTATCGTGACGGCAGAGAAAAGGGTGCAAAATGTACAGGATGTGCCTGTGGCCATCACTGCTTACACGTCAAAAGGCCTGGAAAGAAGGGGCATTGTCACACCTCAGGACTTACAGTTTTCCGTGCCGGGTTTGAGCATTGGTGAAGCAGCTTTGGGTGTTTTTAGTGCGCGAGTGGCTATTCGTGGTGTTGGGCAGGAAAACTCTGTTCCAGGCGGTGACCCTGGGGTGCCTATGCATGTTGATGGACACTATAGGCAGGCAACAGCTTATGTGTTGAGGGATATGTTTGATGTGGAGCGGGTTGAGGTTCAGAGAGGCCCTCAAGGCACCCTTTATGGTAGAAATGCCATTGGTGGTAATATCAATATTATTACAAAACGGCCCTCTGATGAGTTGGAAGGCCTTCTTCGCATTGATGCTGGTAATTACGACAAAAGGCTGCTTCAGGCAGTAGTCAGTGGCCCTCTGAGTGATACGGTTCGCGGTCGGTTAGCAATTTCTGACAAAAAGCAGGATGGTTATGTCAAAAATGTTGGCGTATCCGCGAAAGATCTGGCGAATGCAGATTATACCAGCATTAGGGGGGCTATTGATGCTGACCTGACAGAGGCATTCTCGGTTTCTCTGGATGGCTATTGGTTTGATGATAATGGGACTTCGGCTACACGCCGCACAGTCGGGGGCGTTATTGTTGATCCGTTTGAAATAAGCACGAACACACCTACCAACACAAAGAATAAATCCCAAGGTCTTTCCCTGGATATTGATTGGGATTTGGGCAGTGTGAGGTTCAAATCTCTATCTGCCTATGATGATACGGTGACACGGGTCGTGCTGGATGAGGATCAAACAGACAGCAGATTAGATGATGTCTATTATGAAGCGTCCTATGAAGTTTTTACACAAGAGTTGCAACTTCAGTCGAACGGTGAAAGTGCGGCTGAATGGGTAGTGGGTGCCTTTTATTATGATGAGACATCCCTCAACCTGATTGATGTGCTTAGGGAAACCGGGCCAGATAGTGCTCGGTCCCGAGTTTATATTCCCAATGATGTTCATGCCATTTCAAAAGCAGTTTTTGGACAAATTGAATATCCTTTTACTGATAATTTGAGCCTTGTGGCAGGGCTGCGCTACACACGGGACGAGAAAGACGCTCACTCTTTGTTGCAGATAGGCTCCGAGGCTGCTGATTTGCCTCCTGTTGAGTCAGCCTTTGATTTTCATAATGTATGGGACGAAGTCACAGGTAAGCTGGGCATCAATTATACCATTGCAGATGATAAGCTTATATATGCTTCTTATTCCCGAGGTTATAAAGCGGGTGGTATTTATTATACCAGCCCGCCCTATGATCCTGAATATATTGATGCTTATGAGATTGGGCTGAAAAGCCAGTGGTTTGATAACCGGCTTCAGGCCAATATTTCTGCCTTCTACTATGATTATACCAATAAGCAGGATTTTCAGCAGGATGATCCTGCGGGTGGATCTTATCAAATAAAAAACGCCTCGTCAGCCAAATCAAAGGGGTTTGAAGCGGAAATCATGGCGCTTGTTACAGAGCAACTAAGCCTTGATTTCTCTCTCGGGTATCTTGATGCCACTTTCAGCGATTATCAGACTGCAGATCCGCTGTTCCTTGATCGTGGCGTGCAGGACTTGGCAGGCAACCGTATTGCTTTCTCACCAGAATGGAAGGTCCATGCTGGCGCACAATATGAGTGGATGCTTGGTAATTATGGCAATTTGATGCTGAGGGCAGATTTCTCCTGGACGGCTGACCAGTGGACTAATGGTCTGAACCGCAGAGGGCAAGGTGTGGTCATTCTTCATGAGCGTGGTGACCTGATACCATCCTACTACATCGCCAATGCAAACCTGCAATGGGAAAGTGAAGAGGGTGATTGGCAAGTTGAGCTCTATGCACGCAACCTCACCAATGAAGCAATCGTTGTGAACTCATTCGTGTCAACAGCCGCGGTCAGCCGGGGGGAAATTTTCTCATCCTACAGTGCGCCGCGCACTTATGGGCTCAGGGTGACACGTCATTTCTAAAAAATAAGAAATACAGAGGCAGGGAGGTTTCTCCCTGCTTCAATAAAACAGACGCGAGGTACAATTTTGGCGGATTATAAAAATACCGCTGTTGGAGAGATGGCCATTTCATCTGCTTCATCAGAAACGATTGAGAACAGGATACTAACTGATAAACCTGCCGAATTTTTGCAAGGAATGGATATCGACGGCAGATACGCCCGTTATGTTCTTGGGGTGATGGTTCTTGTTTTCATCTTGAACTATGTGGATAGGCAGATACTGGCCATTCTGGCAGAAGATATTAAAGCTGATCTCGGCTTAACGGACGCCGATATAGGCTTTCTCGGCGGCACGGCCTTTGCGGTTTTTTATGCTGTGTTCGGCATTCCGCTGGGGCGTCTGGCGGATGTGTGGAACCGCAGGAAGCTGGT
>JBNKGK010000018.1:0-14161 GCA_050289785.1 Kordiimonas sp. | reverse complement strand
TATCGGTCTTGGCTTCTGGAGCGTGATGACGGCGCTCTCCGGCTTTTCGCGCGGGTTTCTGTCTCTTGCCTTGTGCCGTTTTGGCGTGGGGGTGGGAGAGGCCAGCGCCACGCCCGCCATCCATTCCCTCTTGTATGATTATTTCTCGCCGAGGGTGCGCACCACGGTGCTTGCCATTTATGCTTGTGGAGCAGCCTTCGGCAATGGCCTTGGCATCTTTTTGGGCGGGACCATTCTCAGCCTGTGGCATGGCCTCTGGCCTGATGCCTCTCTGGCCCCCTTTGGCCTGAAGGGCTGGCAGGCGGCTTTCATGATTGTGGGCCTGCCTGGGCTTCTGGTCGCCCTTTGGGTGACGACCGTGCGGGAGCCAGTGCGGGGACTGGTGGACGGCATTACCCACAGGGCGCATCCCCATCCGTTCCGGGAGACAGGCACCGTGCTGATGAGCATGCTGCCCCTGGCGAACCTGTGGGTGCTGTGGCGCTCCGGCGGGGGCATGCGCTCCGTCGCCGTTAACCTTGCCTTGGGTATTATCACCGTTGTAGCCGTTTATAGTCTGATCCTGTTTACGGGGAGTGTCACCCAGTGGACAGCCCTTGGCATTGGCATTTATGCGGCCCTGTCCTGGGCGCAGACCATGGCTATCAGAGATCCGGTTGTTCTTGGGATGATTTTCCGCTGTAAGGCCCTGATGTATCTGTCCATGGGGGGTGCATTGGGGGCATTTGGGTCTGTCGGTATCGGGTTCTGGAGCTTTTCTTATTATCAGCGGTTTTTTGGGGTCAGCGTTGCCGAGGTGGGATCAGTCCTCGGTGTTGGCTCGGCGGTGGTTGGTGTGATTGGCACATTGGTCGGCGGTGTGATTTCCGACAGATTAAGGCAGCGTTCAGCACGGGGAAAAGTGTATCTGCCTTTGGTTGGCACTATATTGGTTGCGGTTTTTGCCGTAATTCTTCTGTTAAGCCCGAGCGTGCTTTTCGCCTATGCTGCCAGTTTGTTGATGGTTTTGGTCGGGGCCTTTATTGGGGTGCCTGTTACCTCTACATTAAATGACCTTGTCTTGCCCCGAGGCAGGGCTGTTACCACGGCCTTTTTCCTAATGTTTGCTGCTTTCGTGTCTGCTCTTGGCCCCTATACCGTTGGGCGCGTTAGCGATCATTTAGCGGTTTTGGGGGCCGACCCAGGCAATGCCCTCAGGCTGGCCATGTTTTGTGGTGTGTTGGCGGCCATTATCGCTGCCGCCTTTTTCATTATGGCCCTGAAGCATGTGGCGACAGATGAAGCCTCCCTCAAAGAAAGAGCAAGAAGTCTGGGTGAAAAAATTTAACGATAGCGAAGGACAAGTTTATGATGAACGAAGAATATCAAGGTCCGCTGGAAGGGCTGAGGGTCCTGGATTTTGGCCATTATTACGCTGGTCCGATGGTTGGTATGCTTCTGGCTGACCAAGGGGCAACTGTTATTCGGGTGGCAAAGCCGGGGGACGCTGAATTACCAGAAGAACAATATCGTCTGTTGAACCGGAACAAGCAGCTTTTGGCGCTTGACCTGAAATCGGAAGAGGGCAAGGCACAGGCATTGGCCCTGATAGAAAGAGCCGATGTGCTGATTGAAAACTTCAGGCCGGGGGTGATGGCGCGGCTTGGGCTGGATTACACTAGTGTGAAAAAAGCTAATCCACAGCTTGTCTATCTTTCCCTACCGGGTTTTTCCTCAAAGGATACAGCTCGTGCGGGTATCCGGGGCTGGGAAGGGGTGCTTTCTGCGGCAGCAGGTGTTTTTGTGGAAGCGTCCGGCACTCGCCATCATCTGGGTTTTCCCCATGCCTACACCTGGGTGCCTTTGTGTTCGGCTTTTGGCAGTATGCACGGCGCTGTGGCCATTATGGCTGCGCTGAATGCCAGAGAGGAACGTGGCCACGGCACTGTGATCGAGGTGCCGCTCGTTGAGGCGGGTATGTCTATCTTCACCGATCACTTTCTCTTTCGCTGGGGTTTTGGGCCATATCGTGCTGACCCCTGTTCGGATGATGCGTTTCACAAGCGTCTTGAACCCTTTATGTATAATCCTGCTGATTCAGAACAACAGCAGATAGACAAGTTAGAAGGGGTGCAGCGGGCAATGGGGCTGCCAGCCTGGTACCTCACAAAAGATGGTCGGTATATGTTGGTATATGGTGGCAAACAGGGATACACAGACCGGCTTTATAAGAAACTCGGGCTGTATGATCAGTTGCGCCGGGAAGGCTTCACGAATGATAATCCGTGGGATACCACAGGGGTTGATAGCAATCTCTCTGGCACTCTCAGCCTGGAGCGGCAAAGGCGGCTTGATGAGCTGGTACGTGCTGTTCTTAAAAGCAAAACGGCAGCAGAGTGGCAGACTATACTGGAGCAGGATGGCCCTCCCTTCTCTATCGTGGGCTCACGTGAAGAATGGATGATGACAGAGCCACTGTTAACATCCGGCCTTTTTGTATCTTTGGGGGAGGGTCAAGATGAAATCAGGGTACCAGGTCGTGTGGTAGATATCAGCGGCCCCGGTGATAGCGTGATGGCTATTGCCCCGTCTGAAGCCAAAAAGCTGACGGCAGAAAAGGCTCTCGTTTTGTTGTCTGGGCCTGTGTCTTCGCAGACGGCTTTTGAGAGAGAAATGTTGAAGAAGGGAGACTTGTTAAAAGGGCTGAAAGTGCTTGATCTGGCCAATATTGTGGCGGGGCCTGCTTCCAGCTATATCTTGGCACAATATGGTGCCAATGTGATCAAACTGGAACCCCCTGTGCATCATGACACGCCGCTCAACATCCGTATCACCATGGAAGTGGGGCAGGGCAAGCGTAATATTCTGGTGGATTTTAAAACAGCCCCGGGGCGTGAGGTGTTTGAACGCCTGGTGAAGTGGGCTGATGTGGTTGTGCATAATATATTGGATGACACAGCTGTGCGTTTAGGCGTTTCTCATGCTCAGTTGAAAAAGATTAATCCGAATATCATCAGTTGCCAGCTTAGCTGCTTTGGGGCATCTCTCAGAGATGCTGGAGGCTGGGAAGACCGACGGGGCCATGACGGTGAGGTGCAGCTTCCCAGTGGGATCATGACCCGTTTTGGCACGCCAGAGCAGCCCTTGTTCCATGGGGGTATTTCCAATGATATGATGGGGGGCACCTCATTGGCATTTAGTAGCCTTGTGGCTCTATATCAATTTAGGAAAACTGGCTATGCGGGGGAAGGCAGAGGCTCTCTTGCCCGGGCCACAAATTATAACCAGATGGTTCATATGGTCATGAAGAAGGGCCAGTGTGACTGGGGTGAAGCCCACGGGCCGTTTACCCGTGGGCCAGCCTGGTATCAGCGCATGTATGAATGCAGGGATGGCTGGGTTTATGTGGGATGTGATGAAATAGACGCAGCAGACCTTGCCAGATTAGTGACAGGGGGCAGAGACGCCTCTGAAGCAGCTATGGAAAAAGCAATGCTCGCACAGCCCACAGCCCACTGGGAAAGCGTGCTGAATGATGCTGGTATTGGCTGCCACAAGGTTGTGGGTGTTGGTGATATTTGCGATGAGGGCGTACGTTGTGTGGATAATGAAGCCGCTGATGAGGTTGCCGGTGCGCACATTGATATTATCCGCAGGGACGACCACCCTTGCGGTATTCCCATGATACACCCGGCGCCCACCTGGGTGCGTGTAGGTGAAGAGCACAGTTATTGCCGTTTGGCAGTGGCACCAAGGCGCGGTGAGCATACCAGGAAAATATTGGAAGAGCTGGGATATGAGGAAACTTATATAGCCGAACTCTACCGCCTTGGGATTGCCCATGATTATATTCCCGCCATGGGCAGCAAAGATAAATATTTCTTCCAGCCGGAGAACTGGGGATGACAATGAAGGGTAAATTACTGGTAGGTGTAGCCCTTTTTTTTGGGGGGGCTTCCCCTATCGCCCTTGCGTCCCCTGAAAGCTATTCGCCCTATGCAGAACAACGGTATCCCACAAACGTTTATTTTGGGGATACGCATCTGCACACCAATATGTCGCTGGATGCCTATGTGCAGGGCAACACGTCTTTAACGCGGGATGATGCTTACCGTTTTGCCAAAGGCGAAAAAGTGACGTCGCCGAACGGCCAGCCCGTTAGGCTGGGGCGGCCACTTGATTTTCTTGTGATTGCAGATCATGTGGAAAATATGGGGGTGTTGCAGGCCTTTGCCCGGGGCGACGATACTGTTGTAAACACAGAAGCGGCGAAACGCTGGTTTGAGATTCAGGAACAGGTTAACTCAGAGCTTGGTAAAAGCCTTGCTGAGAAAGGGCAGCAGACCTATGGGGCCTATCGCTATTGGGTTTGGAATGCGCCTATTGGGGATGAGCAGTTCAGACTGTCTGCCTGGCAGCAGGTGGCCAGTGATGCCGACAGACATAATCAGCCCGGCAAATTCACCGCCCTTATTGGTTATGAGTGGACAGGTATTTTCTTTAATCTGCACCGTGTTGTGATCTTTAAAGATGACGCCCGGTTCACAGATAGTGTGATGCCTTATGGGCAATATGATCAGTATGCATCTTTCAAAAAGAGTGATCCGGAAGGTTTGTGGGCTTATCTGGGTGACTATCAGGTCAAAACCGGTGGCGAGGTTCTTGCCATCCCGCATAATAGCAATATGAGTGCAGGCGGGATGTTTGCTCTTGAAGATGCACAGGGTAACCCTTTAAGTATGGCCTATGCGAAAACTCGAAGCCGCTGGGAGCCGCTTCTGGAGGTGACACAGGTAAAAGGGGATAGTGAAACCCACCCTTTGTTGTCCCCAGAAGATGAATTTGCTGATTATGAAACCTGGAGTTTCCCTAAAAACGACCCACAAGGGTGGGACGTCCAGCGCCGTAAATTTAAGTCAGATATCCTGCGGCATTGGTATGATGAGAAGAACAGAACAGCAGCGGACGCGTCATGGCAAAGGCCTTATGAATATGCCCGCTCAGCACTGAAACTGGGGCTTGAGCAGCAAGCTGGTTTGGGGGTCAATCCGTTCAAATTTGGCATGGTAGGCTCAACAGATTCACATATTTCCCTTTCTGCGGCTGAAGAGAATAACTTCTTCGGCAAATTAGCATGGGGCACCCCAAGCCCAAAACGGATGATGGGCAATCATTTTCTGAACTGGAACATGAACGCTGCAGGTTTTGCGGCAGTCTGGGCGGAGGAAAACACGCGAGCAGCGTTGTTTGCTGCCATGAAACGACGGGAAACTTATGCCACCACCGGGCCACGCATGATGGTGCGCTTCTTTGGGGGGTGGGAGTATGGCAAGGATGATGCCTTTAAGCCTGATCTTGCAAAGACAGGTTACGCTGGCGGTGTGCCCATGGGCGGTGACCTCACGTCAGCCCCCTGGGGCAAGGCTCCTTCCTTCCTCATTCGTGCAGTGAAAGACCCGGATGGGGCCAATCTGGATCGTGTTCAGGTGGTTAAAGGTTGGCGCTCGGCTGATGGTGTGCTGCATGAGAAAATATACAATGTGGCCCTGTCTAATGGTCGGAAGGATAAAGGCAATAGGACTAAGCCCGTAGGTAGCACCGTGAATATCAAAGAGGCATCTTACACCAACACCATTGGGGCTGCTGAACTGGCCACAGTGTGGCGAGACCCTGACTTCAACGCTGATGAACTGGCTTTCTATTATGTGCGTGTGCTTGAAATCCCCACTCCACGCTGGACAGCTTATGACGCCAAATATTTCGGCCTTAAAGGCATTCCAGATGAGGTGCCTATGGTAACGCAGGAACGCGCCTACACCTCACCCATATGGTACACACCCTAAATACTGGAAATAGAAAAATGACCCCTCGTTTAATTCTCGACAGTCTGGACACAGATTTAATACCGGGTGTCATTGAATATGCGGTGCTGTTGCCGGAGGGGTAGGCTGAGCGGCTGGCTTAACCTTGCACCTGAGTGGGCATATGTCTTCAAGCGGTGCATACAGAGTGCAGGAGGCAGCATCACAACGCAATCACGCTTACAGCAGCAGGGGCTAGGAATAGGGCAGTAAATTGGGTGCTCTCTTCCTACATACTTCCAGAATTTGGGGTGCAGGCTTGTCTTTTTTTAAGTATGGAGTAGAATTTAGAGATCGGCTCTGGAGTGGGATAGGGTGTAAACTCGGTGGCCAACCTATTAAAACATAAAACAAATGCGCATGAAGAAACGAGGGGTACGCAAGGTTTTTCCTCCCGTTCTCGTCAGTTGCAGGAGATATATAAACGTCACTGGCAGGATGTTTGCCGGTATATTAACATTAAGTTCAATGGAGGGCCCCCTGAACCGGAAGATGTAGCACAGGCCGCTTTTGCCAAGCTTGCTGAGGTGGACGATCTGGAGACTATTCGCAGCCCTCATGCGTTTTTGTTGCGCACGGCCAGCAATATTGCCATCCAGGAGCTGCGTAAGGAAACAACGCGCCGTGTTCACAAGAATCAGGTGCAGGTGGCGGGAGCCACGGATGGGGAATCCAGTGACCCGGTAGATGACATGCACCCAGAGAGGGTGGCTATTGGGCAAGAGAATATGAGAGCTATCAACAAAGCCATTGATGCCATGCCTCTGTTGAATCGCCAGCTTCTGGCGATGAGCCGGATTGATGGCCTTTCTTATGCCGAGATAGCGCGGCGCACAGGCATTTCCCAGACCCATGTCAAACGATTGATTGCTCAGGCTATTTTTGAGTGCAAACGAGCCTGCACGGAGCCACTTGCTCCATATCCCGGTGGGGAGAAACAATAATGACAGCCGTAAAAGTGTCTCAAGCCATTGATAGGGCCGCCAGCGAATGGTTTGTGCTGGAACAGATGGGGGAAATGACCACTACTGAACGCAGGGGGCTGGATGAGTGGCTGGCCGCGAACCCTCTACATGCCAAAGCTTATGAGGAAACCCGCGTGTTGTGGTCGGGGCTGATGGGTGCAGAAAGTTTGCAAGACGTTCCCTCCCATGAAGAGGAGCAGACGCTCACATCTGTCATGCCTATTACCCGACCGAGAAAAGCGAGATGGCATTGGCTGCAGGTGGGGGCTGTTGCTGCTGTATTGCTGGTTTTCGTTACAGGATATTTCCAGTTTTATATGTCAGGGGCTATTCGTCAGGCCTACACAACCGGTGTGGGGGAGATTCGTACTGTTGAACTGGCGGATGGCAGCAAGGTTACGCTTGGAGCTCTGTCTGATCTGAATGTCAGTTTCACCGATAGTGAACGCTCAGTTGTGCTGGTGGGAGGTGAGGCATTCTTTGATGTGGAGAAGGATGTTTCCAGACCTTTTTCTGTTGCTGCCGGGAAGGTGCAAGTCAGAGTGCTGGGGACGCGTTTTGATGTGCGACATGGTGCTCAGAACGTCAGGGTTTCTGTAGAAGATGGGGCGGTTGAGGTTGGCGCTGCTAATATGCGGGAGCAGACCAGAGTGGTCGGGGCTGGTGAACGGATCACCAGTTCTCTTGCCGGTGACATTGGCGAGGTTGGTGCTGTCAGTGCTTCATCGGTTGCAGCATGGCGGGAGGGGCGACTACTATACAACAACGCGACTTTGGCTGAAGTGGTTGCTGATGCCGCTCGTTATTATAAGGGGACTATTGAAGTGCCAGAACCTTCTATTCTGAAGCTCAGGGTCACAACGGCCTTTCAGGCTGATGAGATTGATACGATGATCAATACACTTGCTCTGGGGCTGCCTGTTGAGATCAAACGCCCAAGGGCGAATGCTATTATTTTGTTACCCAAAACATAGAAGTCTGTTGTTAACAATCAGTTAGTCTTTTGTTTTTACAGTGAATTTCCGGCTGTAATTTTTTGCTGCGAAAAAAAAATAAAAAATAGGGACGATTTGAAGAGGTCATACGTCAGTTAGTTGCAATCGGGTAGGCCAGATATGTTCTGATCATCTGTGCTGATACAAAGCTGGTTGCATATGAACAAACAGGATGTCTGATGTTCGGGAGGGAACGATGACCATGAACAGAAATCAATATTTGAGAAAACAGGCCCGGTGTATGGCTTCTGCGTTAGCAATGGCCGTGGCTTTGGGTACACATGCGGTGATGGCTGAGGAATTTAGCATAGCCGAACAACCTCTGGCCTCGTCACTTTTGGAATTTTCCAATCAGGCGAAGCTGGTTGTTGTGGCGCCGCCAGCGCTTGTGGAAAATATTCAGGCGCCAGCGCTCCATGGTAATATGGAACCAATGGTGGCACTGGAGGCCTTGCTGGAAGGCAGCAACTTGCACTATACGCGCAGCAAAGACGGTGGCATTATGATTGTGGAGGCTCAGCAGACACTTGCTGGCTTGGGCAAGGCTTCCGCTGAAGCCAAAAGCAATGATCAAGTTTCCTTCGTGCTAGAAGAGATTATCGTGACGGCCACGCGTCGTGAAGCTAGCATGCAGGATATTCCCATGTCTATCGCTGCCTATTCTTCTGATGTGCTGAGGGATAGTGGTGTTCACAATATTCAGGATTTGCAGATGCTGGCGGCAGGGCTGCAAATTCAGATGGTAGGTGCGCAGGCAAACGTAACCTTGCGTGGTGTCGGCGCCCAACAGGGGGCTGTTGGTGCGGAATCCGGTGTGGCAGTTCACCGCGATGGGGTTTATGTAAAACAGCGCCCTGAAATCGCGATGGGTTTCTTTGATATCGAGCGCGTAGAGGTGTTAAGAGGCCCGCAGGGTACGCTTTATGGTAGAAATGCTACTGGTGGAGCTGTGAATATTATTTCAAAATCACCGACAGATGATTTTGAGGCTGGGGCCAGCGCTACTCTCGGGAACTATAGTCTGGTTGAAACTGAGGGATTTGTTAGTGGCCCGATTGCTGGTGACACCCTGACGGCTCGCGTTGCGTTCAAAACGCGGGATCATGATGGTTATACAGCGAATATTTTTGACGGTAAGGCGCTGGATGATGGTGATTTCTCCGGTTTGCGGGGCGTTTTGCGCTATCAGCCGACAAGCGACCTTCGTTTGGATTTGACGGCAGAATATGGCAAGGAAAACGGGGTCTGGGTTTCTGTGAGAAAGCGTACACGGACAGGCGAACCTTTAGGGGTTGAGACACAGGAAGGGGCTTCTCTGGCATCCGGCAGGGCAGTAAATCAGGACGGGCCAAACATCAATGAAAAGGAAGCCTGGGGCGTTAATGCCAAGCTGACATGGGATGTGGGAGACCTAACTTTATCATCGCTCTCAGCTTATCGGAAATTTAACTGGCTGGAATCCTTTGATTTTGATGGTACGGATGTGCATTTCGGTTTTTTTGATAAGGGATACCGGAATACAAAACAGATCACTCAGGAACTGACATTAGCCTCAGCCAGCGATCAGCAGTTGAACTGGCTTGTTGGAGGCTATTATTTCCGAAGTGTGGAAAATAACAGTATTAATACAGTCCTGCCTACGATCGATTTTTTCTCAATTGTCACAACAGATGACTATACTACAGACGCTTATGCTGCTTTTGGGGAGGCAAGTTATGCGTTGCTGGAGCAGTTGGAGCTGACAGTTGGGGCGCGCTATTCCCATGAAAAGAAGGTCATACCCGGCACTCGCACCTACAGGGGAGTAACCACAGCAGGCTCTAAAGAGGATAGTTGGGGCAGTTTTACGCCGAAGGTGGCTTTGGTTTACAGTGCCTCTGATGATCTCAGCTTTTATGCCACAGTAGGTAAAGGTTTTAAAGCGGGTGGTTATAATGGAGCTAACCCTTTAGGGAACCCTTTTGGGTCTTATGCGCCAGAGGAAGTTGTTAACTATGAAGCTGGCGTTAAAAGTGCGCTTCTCGACAACAGGTTAAGGGCTAACCTTTCAATTTTCCATATGGATTATACCAATCTGCAGAATTCTGCCAGGGTGCCGCACCCTACCATTCCAGATGCGCAGACTGGTGCTGTTGTAAATGCTGGTGAAGCAACCATTCGCGGTGTTGAATTTGAGTTTGATGCGAAGGTGAGTGATAGTTTGTCTGTTGATGGCAACCTATCATATCTGGACGCTGTTTTTGCGAGTTTCACCAATGCCAACCAGAATGGGGCCACAGTAGATGCTTCAGGTAATCATTTACAGAATGCACCAGAATGGGCCTTCAATATGGCTGTGGATTATACCGTGCCAGTTGGTGATTGGGGTTCTGCAAGCTTCAGAGGGGAATGGGCTTATAAAAGCCGAGTTCATTTCACACCCTTCGCGGATAACTATCAATCCCAGCCCGGCACCAGTGTTATCAATGCGCGCCTTGCCTTTACGGATGCTGATGATCAGTGGACCATTGCAGCTTGGGTGAAGAACCTGACAGATGAGGTAATCGCCAACAGTAAAACAGAGGATATCTCTTTATTCTCTGGAGGAACCTGGCTGAATTATCAACCACCCCGTACTTATGGGCTGACAGTTGGTTATAAGTTCTAGCTCATGGATACCAGGATGCCGGGGAATCCCGGCATCTTTTTTGGTTCATTCCCAAAATAATAATCTGAGATGTGGTGAGGATAAAATGATCAGGAAATTCTATGGCTATTGTGCCTTCGGGTTAGCTTTTGCTTTCATGGCAAATATTGTTGTAGCGGAGGATAGCTATTCCCCCTATGTGGGCCAAAACTATCCAAATAATGTTTATTTTGGAGATACGCACCTCCACACGAATATGTCTTACGATGCTAATGCTGTTGGTAATAAGCGCTTAACGCCTGACCATGCCTACCGTTTTGCCAAAGGGGAAACAATTACAGCGACAAATGGAATGAAAGTTAAATTACCGCATCCACTCGATTTTCTGGTTGTGGCGGATCACGCAGAAAACCTTGGTGTGATGGCACATCTGGAGGCTGGTGATGAGGGCGTTTTGAAAACGGAAACGGGTAAAAAATGGTTAAACATCATGAGGGGCCATCCGATTAATGTTCCAGAGTTGTTTAAGGCAAAGAGTGGGGCGGAAATCGATAAAGCCTTAACGACAATTTACACAGGCCCATACAAAGCAATTTGGGCGGATATGTCCCGTTATGTTGGCGATGAAGGGTTCCGCGCCTCTGTGTGGCGAGAGGTGATCATGAATGCCGAGAAGCATAATGTGCCTGGTAGCTTTTCGGCCTTTAGTGGGTTTGAGTGGACATCAGCGGGGCAGGATGGTGGCAACCTGCACCGTGTGGTCGTTTTTAAGGATGGCCCCGGTAGAACCGGTCAAGTGTTACCATATTCTCGCATAGATAGCGCAAATCCACAGGATCTATGGAACTATCTGGCTCACTATAACCAAAAGACAGGTGGTGATGCTCTGGCCATTCCTCACAATGGCAATTTAAGCAATGGTGAAATGTTTTCTCTCAGAGATTGGAAGGGTGGGGTAATAGGAAAAAAGTATGCCGAAACGCGTTCCAGGTGGGAGCCTTTGGTTGAAGTAACGCAAACCAAAGGGGATGGTGAAACTCACCCCATTTTGTCGTCTCAGGATGAGTTCGCTGATTATGAAACCTGGAATGGGTGGGCTGGTCCGACCTATGAGGGAGTTAGAACAGAGGGTTGGCAGGAACGCAAGGCTTCGGAATATGCAAGATCCGCTTTGAAACTGGGCCTGCAAGAGCACGGACGCTTAGGTGTCAATCCGTTCAAGTTTGGTATGATCGGAAGTACCGATACCCACACGTCGCTCGCAGCCGTTGGTGAGAATAATTATCTGGGCCGATCATCAGTGCGTGAACCAAACCGACATCGTTTAGCACTAAATCCAGAGGAGAATGCGGCTGGCTATGCTGCGGTGTGGGCAGAGGAAAATACGCGGGAGAGCCTGTTTGCCGCTATGAAGCGACGAGAGACCTATGCGACCACAGGGCCGCGTATGACGGTGCGTTTCTTCGGGGGTTGGGCATACGACAAGGATGATGCGCATAGGCCTGATTTGGCCAAGTTAGGCTATGCTGGCGGTGTGCCCATGGGCGGTGATCTGACAACTGCGCCAAAGGGCAAAGCACCATCCTTCCTGATCCGAGCCGTGAAAGATGCTGATGGCGCCAACCTTGATCGCGTTCAGGTGATCAAAGGCTGGCGCAGCACGGACGGTAAGCTGCATGAGAAAATCTATAATGTCTCTCTGTCTGATGGTCGCAAGGATAAGGGTAGGAAAACCAAAGCAGTTGGCAGCACCGTTAATGTGAAAGAGGCATCTTATACGAACACCATTGGCGAGGCAGAGTTGGCAACAGTATGGACTGACCCGGATTTCAACGCTGATGAACTGGCTTTTTATTATGTGCGAGTGCTGGAAATCCCGACCCCGCGCTGGCCTGCGTATGACGCCAAATACTTCGGTATCAAAGATATGTCGGCAGAGGTGGAAATGGTGACGCAAGAACGCGCCTACACCTCCCCCATCTGGTACACGCCTTAAAAAATAAGACAGCGAGAAACGATCATGAAAAACTTTAAAAACGGATGTGCCCTGGCGGCCCTGATGGTGTCCGCCTCTGTTGTGGCAGAAGATAGTTATTCACCCTACGCCGGAAAAAGCTATCCCCAGAATGTTTATTTCGGGGATACGCATCTGCACACCAATATGTCCATTGATGCTAATCGCTTGGGGAATGAAGGGGCGTCTCCCGATGATGCTTACCGCTTTGCCAAAGGCGAAACACAGACAGCTCATAATGGGATGAAGGTCCGTTTGCGTACACCTCTTGATTTTCTTGTGGTTGCAGACCATGCGGAAAATACCGGTGTGATGAAACGACTGACAGAAGCTGACCCTTCCTTGCTCAGTACCGAAATAGGGAAATACTGGTATAAGCTTATTCAGGAAAACCCGGTTCCGGTAAAGGATATCCTGTCCTCTGATTCTACAGAGCCCTATCAAAAGGTAATGGACTTTCTCTTGAAGGGAAAAGGTTTCGCCTATTGGAAAGGGTGGGGAAGCAAACCTGATGGGGCCGGGTATGTCGGAGGTGATGCCTTTCGTCGTTCCGTATGGGCTGAAATTGGGGCCAATGCTGAGAGGCATAATGACCCAGGCAAGTTCACGGCTTTCATCGGCTATGAATGGACAGGCACTGATACAGGGCAGCATGGCAATGGCAACCTGCACAGGGTGGTGATTTATAAAGACGGGCCGGATAAAACCAATGCCCTATTGCCTTTTTCCGCAATCGATAGCCGAGACCCGGAAGACTTATGGAAATATCTGGAGACGTACAGCAAAAAAACAGGGGGGGATGTTCTCGCTATCTCTCACAATAGTAACCAAAGCAACGGAGCTGCTTTCTCTGTGATGACTTTGGATGGGGAGCCTCTGAATCGGGCCTATGCAGAAACACGCAATCGCTGGGAGCCTCTCGTTGAGGTAACGCAAATCAAGGGAGATAGTGAAACACATCCAATTTTGTCTCCTGATGATGAATTTGCTGATTATGAGACATGGAATTCTGGGTCTGGTCCTTCTTATAAAGGTGTAAAAACGGCGGGCTGGGAAGAACGAAAAAAGGGGGAATATGTTCGCTCTGCTCTCAAGCTGGGGATAGGGCAGAAAGCCGTTCTGGGTGTTAATCCTTTCAAATTTGGTATGATTGGTAGCACCGATGCCCATACTTCCCTGTCGGCCGTAGAAGAAAATAATTACTGGAATGCCGCCGTATTGCGGGAGCCCAGCAAATACCGTCTGAAATTGCCCGCTTATCATGCGGCTTCCGGCTATGCTGCGGTGTGGGCAGAGGAAAATACGCGGGAGAGCTTGTTTGCCGCTATGAAGCGGCGGGAGACCTATGCCACCACCGGGCCGCGCATGACGGTGCGCTTCTTCGGGGGTTGGGCATACGACAAGGATGATGCGCATAGGCCTGATTTGGCCAAGTTAGGCTATGCTGGCGGTGTGCCTATGGGCGGTGATCTGACAGCTGCGCCAAAGGGCAAAGCACCATCCTTCCTGATCCGAGCCGTGAAAGATGCTGATGGCGCCAACCTTGATCGCGTTCAGGTGATCAAAGGCTGGCGCAGCACGGACGGTAAGCTGCATGAGAAAATCTATAATGTCTCTCTGTCTGATGGTCGCAAGGATAAGGGTAGGAAAACCAAAGCAGTTGGCAGCACCGTTAATGTGAAAGAGGCATCTTATACGAACACCATTGGCGAGGCAGAGTT
>JBNKGK010000017.1:11385-19175 GCA_050289785.1 Kordiimonas sp. | reverse complement strand
GCTGCTCAGGAGCGTTTGGCTTATCAGCAGGCCTGCTGCAATGACGTTGCCTAACAAGAGAGAACGGATAACCACACGTGCCAGTTGGTCTGTGTTTCCCTTGCCATAGGCCTGGGCTACAAGGCCTGTTGTGCTCATCCGCAGGAAGCCAAAGGCCCAGAAAAGATAATTGAACACCATGGTGCCAACACCAATGGCAGCCAGGTGAACGGAATCAGGGATGTGGCCAATCACCCACGTATCTACCAGCCCTACAAGCGGTGTGGCGGAATTGGCAAGAATAGCCGGGCCAGCAATGGCCCAGATTTTGTGATGGGGGTTTTTAAGCCTGCCCTCGCCCATCAAGACCTACGACTGGCCAACACTAATATATTTAAAGCCCTGATCAGCAAGGCCTGCCCGAGCATAGATGTTTCTCAGGTCAACCATAACAGGGGTTTTCATGGCGTCTTTGATGCGCTGCATATCAAGCGCCCGATACTGGTTCCACTCTGTCAGAATGACCAACACATCAGCATCAGTCATGGTTTCATAAGGGTCATCACAGAAAGTTACGCCAGACAATAAATGCTTGGCTTCCTCTACACCCTTTGGGTCATGGGCATAAACGCTTGCCCCCTGTTTTTGCAGAGCCGGAATAATATCCAGTGAGGGGCTTTCGCGCATATCATCGGTGTTTGGTTTGAAGGTCAGGCCAAGGATGGCAATTTTCTTACCTTTCACCTCACCGCCTGATGCCTGAACGACCTTATCTGCCATGGCCAGTTTGCGCTGTTCATTCACTTCGACAACCGAGCGAACAATGCGCAGTTCCACGCCTGCATCATCGGCGGAATGCACCAATGCGCGGGTATCTTTCGGGAAGCAGCTACCACCGTAGCCAGGGCCTGCGTGCAAAAACTTATTGCCAATACGTTTATCAAGGCCGATGCCTTTAGCGACTTCCTGAACATCAGCGCCAACCTTTTCACACAAATCAGCCATTTCGTTGATGAAGCTGATTTTGGTGGCGAGAAAAGCGTTCGCAGCATATTTGGTCACTTCTGCGGTTTCTCGGCTGGTGAACAGCACAGGTGTCTCGTTCAGGAACAGGGGCCTGTAAAGTTCTCTCATGACGTCACGGGCTGCATCTGTTTCTGCGCCGACAATAACACGGTCAGGGCGCATAAAATCCTCAATGGCAGCGCCCTCCCTCAAAAATTCAGGGTTGGAGGCCACGTCAAACAGGTCTCTACTCAGTTTTTTTGATAGGATTTCTTTGATCTGTGCGCCTGTGCCTACGGGAACAGTGGATTTGGTAACCACAACAGTATAATCGCTGATCAGGCCAGCCAGTTCTTCCGCTGCAGAAAACACATATTGCATATCTGCATGGCCATCTCCCCGTCGGCTCGGTGTCCCTACGGCAATAAAGACAGCTTTAGCGCCCTTCATGGCATCTGCCAGATCTGTTGTAAAATGCAGGCGGCCAGCTTCCTTGTTGCGGGCAACCAGGCCATCAAGGCCGGGTTCATAAATAGGAATTTGCCCCTTGTTCAAGGCATCAATTTTTCTCTGATCTTTGTCAACACAGGTAACATCATGGCCAAATTCGGAAAAACAAGTGCCAGAAACAAGGCCCACATAGCCACTACCAATAACCGCAATTTTCATTGAACATTCCTAATGAGTCTTAGCCCGAATAAGTTGGCACAAATGAGCAGATTTTGGCCATCAGTGCAAGGGAGACTTGATATCTTTACCCATCAAGCGGCTTAGCTAACAAAGAATTGTTACAATGTTATTATTTTCGAAGGGTTGGCGGTTCTGGTGCGTATAATAGATCAAGGAAAAGTTTTCATGAGGAAAGACCTGTCTGCATGGGTGATACACCGCAGCTAACAGACTCTGCCCTGATGCGGCACATCGCTGAGGGGAGCAAAGAGGCCTATGCAGTGCTGGTGCGGCGGTATGCCCTGCGGTGCGGGCAGCTTGCCTATGGGCAGCTTGGTGATATCACCCTCGCTGAGGATGTGGTGCAGGATGTGTTTACCAAACTATGGGTCAAGGCCTTCATGTTTGATGAAAACAGAGCACAGTTCACCACCTGGCTATACCGTATTGTGGTGAATAGATGCCTTGATGAAAAGCGCAAAAAAAAGCCGGAACCTTTGCCCGAGAATTATGAAGAGCGGGATGACAGGCCGTTGGTGGAAGAAAATTTGGTGCACGAGGGGCAGAGGCAAATTGTGATAGCTGCTGTGAACGGGCTGCCGGAGCGACAGTCTATTGCTATTACGCTTTCCTACTTTGATGATGTATCCAATTTGGAAGCGGCTGGCATCATGGGCGTGAATATCAAGGCTTATGAATCCCTCCTTGTGAGGGCACGAGCCAAGTTGAAACAGATGCTAACCGAGCAAAAAGAGTTCCTTTTGGAAAAGAACTGATGGGAAAGGGGCCAGGAAGATGACAAGAAAAGATAAATATATTTCAGAAGCGGAGCTGGATGATATCCTCTCAAGCGCATTTTCAGATGACAAAGCGCTTGATGTTAGCTCAGACGCTTTTATCCAAGAATTGCAGGCTGTGCCTGACCGCCACCTGCGACTAAAACCTGCAAAGTTCGGTTTTTCTATTGGGTTTCTGGATGATGTTCTGGCCTTCTTCTCCCCAAAAGGGTTGGTGTTGCAGGGCGCTGTTTATGCGCTTGTGTTGATGGCAGGTATCGCCATTGGGGCAGGTGATCAGGCTGATGAAATGGATTTGAGCACAAGCCTTTTTGCAGAGGCTGATCTCTATATGGATGGGCAGGAGTAATGACGATGAAATGGAAAGGGTTGATTGCGCTTCTGGTGGTTTCTATCTCATTGAATATTCTGGTGCTTGGTATTTGGGTCGGGCGGGAGTTCTTGCCTGGTGAGCCACGCGGCCATCACCCGCAAAGGGTTGATTTTTCACTGCGACAACTGGGCCAATATCTGCCCGATACTCAAAGGCAGGAAATCAGACAGCTTCTTAAAGAACATAAGAAGGTGCTGCGACAGAATTTTGGCGCGGTTCGGCAGGTTGAGCAAGAAATCAGGGACCTTCTATCGGCGGAGACCGTTGACAGAGATGCTTTGGAAAAAGCCATGCAAAGCCACAGAGCTTTGACACAGGAACTGCACTTTCCTGTGCAAAAGATAGTGCTGGATGTGGTGGTTGATCTGGATCAGGCAACGCGCGCCAAACTGGCAGAAAACCTGTTTCGCAGGCATATGGGGGGCTGGCACCACAAAGCACCTAATAAACAACCGGGTTTCCCCCCGCCTCCACCGAAAGGCTAATATGCTTTGGTGCCGACGGCCTCTTTTATGGAAGAATAACCTGCTGCTTTCAGGCAGTCAGCCAGCTCTTTTTTGACGCGGGTGACAAGGCCCGGTCCTTCATACACCAGCATGGAATAGAGCTGCACGAGAGAAGCGCCGGCTTGTATCTTGGCAAAGGCATCAGCGCCACTTGCAATGCCCCCCACGCCGATCAGCGGCACTTGGCCTTCTGTGGCCTGATACATGGCCCCTAAGGTCTGGGTGGCAAGCTGCATCAGGGGTGCGCCGGACAGCCCGCCCGTTTCCCCTTTGTTGGCAGAGGTTAGGGTAGCAGGCCGGGTAATTGTAGTGTTGCTGACAATCAGCCCATCAATGTCGGTATTCTGTGCAACGCTGGCGACATCAGCAATATCTTCCTCTTTCAGGTCTGGGGCTATTTTTACCAGAATGGGGATATAATCTTGTCCAGCACGAATTTTTTCTGTTCTGGCTTCCAAAACACGGCCGACCAAATCCTCCAGTGCTTCGCGAGATTGCAAGGCCCGCAAGCCGGGTGTGTTCGGGCTGGAGATATTCACGGTGAAATAGTCGCTCAGGCCGTATAGGGCATTGATGCCTGTCACATAATCAGCAGTGCGGTCGTCCGCATCCTTGTTGGCCCCTACATTGGCTCCGAACAGGCCCCGTCTGGCAGGTAGAGCTTCCAGTTGGTCTTTAAAAAAATCCAGTCCCTCATTGTTAAAACCAAAGCGGTTGATTACTGCTCTGTCTTCTTTCAGACGGAAAAGACGTGGTTTTTCGTTGCCTGCCTGGGGTTTGGGGGTCACCGTGCCCGCCTCTACAAACCCAAAGCCCATTTTATGCGCGCCGGGTATGGCTTCGGCATTCTTGTCAAAACCGGCGGCCAGCCCAACAGGGTTGGTGAATGTCAGGCCAAAGGCTTCTGTCGTCAGAATTGGGTCATCTTTTGGCACGCAGAACTGTCCTGTGCATCCGGCTTTTAGTGCCTTGATGGTCAGGTTATGGGCTTTTTCAGGGTCCATCCGGTGAATGAATGGACGAGCAAGGGGAAACAGATCAATCATTTATGGGTGCTCCATCCTCAAGCGGGGGAAAGTTTAGAGGGCCATCATTTGTGGCCTGAAGCCGCCAGAACTGCCTGATGGCTTTCATGGGCAAAGGCCCATAAAGATGGGGAAACAAGGCTCCGCCGCGGGATGCCTCCCATTTTAGTTGATCTTGGGGCAGGTCTGCTGTGTCAAATTCCAATAGAAACAGAGGTGCAATGCCAGCAAAATGTTTGGCCGCTGTTTCTGCCACCTGTGCGGCAGTAGAAAAATGAATGAAGCCATCGGCGACATCCACGGGGGCGCCAGCGTAGAAAGCTTGCTCCTTTGCTTCCTGCCATTCAGCAATTCTCAACAATTTATACACAAAGTTTGACATGTCTTTACTTGGCCATGCATCTTGTTTGAGCATGGGTTTAGGCGGAAAACGGGTCAAACACCAGTATCTTTCTTTCTTACCCCTTGTTTTGCCACATTTTATAATGATTTATGGGGTGGCGAACGGAGAACGGTCATGGCGCTGGAAATTTGGTTGTGGATTAAGGAAAAGATAGCCGCTCTGGGTGGCAGGCTGAAGCGCTTGCTTTTGTGGCTGTGGCATTGGCTCACCGCCTCGCTTAGTGAGGTTTCCGGCAGCACGTGGCGCAAGTTGGCGGTTTTCACGCCTCTTCTTCTGGTTATTTACATCATTATTGGCATGATGGTTGTGCACCGTGTTGATGATGATCTGACGTTTAGCGCGCCCAAACCCAGTGGTGGGTCTCGTACGGTTGCGGATGTTGTTCATCTGGTGAAAAGAGAAACGCTCTATAACAACTGGACACCGAATGACCCTGTGTTTTTGCCAGGTTGGTGGTTGGATAACACTCCGAATTATCAGCGAGGCATGTTTGGTGCCTTATCGCGTTTTGCCTTTGAACTGCGGGATCAAATCGGTCGCACCCGTGGGTCAAGTGCTGTTGACCCGAATTTGGAAAAAGCAGCGGGCGATTTGGCGAAAGAACCCAATCGCTGGATGATTGATTTCTCCACTTCCATTTTGCCCACGGCGGCTTCCGA
This sequence comes from Kordiimonas sp., assembly GCA_050289785.1. Taxonomy (GTDB): domain Bacteria; phylum Pseudomonadota; class Alphaproteobacteria; order Sphingomonadales; family Kordiimonadaceae; genus Kordiimonas. The sequence continues at coordinate 13,759 of JBNKGK010000017.1, read as the reverse complement.
TTCTTATTACCGCTCTGCGGCGCGGGAACTGGAGGCTTATAACAAGCGTTTGGCGGCTGGGGATGCCGTTTTTGAGCGACGCTCAGATAATCTGCTGGCCACGCTTGACCGTATTGCCCTTGATCTGGGGGCATCATCTGCCGCGCTGGAACAGTATATCGGTGAAAATGCCGGTGGTTTCCTGCCGGATTTCGGTTCTGATGATCTGTTTTATCAGGTGAAGGGCCAGGTTTATGGCTATACCGTTGTGCTTTCTGGCCTGCGTGTTGATTTTGAAAAACTGATTCAGGACCGCGAGCTTGGCCCCTTGTATGATGAGCTGTTGCGCTCTCTCATGGCCGCAGCACAGCTTGATCCATTAATCATCACCAATGGAGCAGCGGATGGTGTCATTGCCAACCATTTGTCTATGCTGGGCTTTTATCTTCTACGGGCGCGCACGCAGCTTAAGGAAGTGAATAATATTCTGCTGAAATAATCTTCTTGCCTGAATCTGGTACAACTGTCACTCTACAGGCATGATTGGTGAAGATACAATTGGGTCGGAAGAGATTCGCGGGCCGATACGTCCGATCAAAAAACGCCGCCGGAAACTTCTGGTGGTGGTTGATAGTTCGCCCGAATCCAAAGTGGCCATTCGTTTTGGTGCTGCCCGTGCTGCGCATATCACGGGTGGGGGGCTTATCCTTTTCCATTGTATCCGTCCTGTTGAATTCCAGCATTGGATGGCTGTGGCTGAACGCATGCGGGAAGAGGCGCATGACGAGGCCAAGGCTTTGCTCGATGAAATGGGCAGCAGACTTTATGCTTATTGCGGGATTATGCCAGATATTGTGCTCACTGAAGGGGAACCGTCGGTTGAGCTGCGTAAGTTTATTGAAACGCAGGAAGATATTTTTGGTCTGGTTCTGGGGGTTGGCTCTGATGGTGGGCCCGGCCCGCTTGTGGATTATTTTACCCGCGATGTGGCGGCCTCTCTGCCCTGCCCGGTTCTTTTGATACCGGGTGATATGACGTATGAAGAGGTGGATTCAATCGCCTAATCCCTTTCAGAACCTTAAAGGTTTCTGAGGTTCTGATTCCACAAATTCAGGTAAGGCAATTGTGTAATTGGGGTATTTGAACGCCATACCCAGCTTTTCTTTCACCCGGTTATTACGCACTTTCTTGCTTTCCAGATAAAAACTGCGGGCCATGGGGCTCAGCTCTGCCTCTTCCCAGCTTTCTTCTTTTGGTGGGGTGATACCCAATAGTTTTGATGCGGCAATAATAACTTCTTGTGGCGGTGTTGGCTCATCATCTGCCAGGTTAAAGGCCATGCTTTTCAGGTCAGACCTCATCGCCAACCAAAGCGCTTCAGTGATATCAGCCAGATGAATGCGGCTGAACACCTGCCCGGGTTTGATAATACAGCGGGCACGCCCATCCAGTACGGTACGCACGGCATTTCTGCTGGGGCCATAGATGCCCGCCAGCCTGAATATGTGGAGGCATGAGCCTGTTTGGTCTGCTAGGGCCTGCCACGCCTGCTCGGCCGCCACGCGGCGAATCCCCCTATCCAGACTGGGCGTAAGGGGCGTTTCTTCATCAACCCAATCACCGCTATGGTCGCCATACACATTGGTGCTGGAAAGGTAGCCTATCCATTTCGGTTTTTGTTCTTTCAGCCAGTCTTGCCATATGTTTAAAACCGGGTCTCCCGCCTCTTTTGGCGCAATGCTTGTGAGGATATGCGTCACGGGCGGCAAGGCAGCGGGTAGCTGTGTGGGGGCATCAAAAGCGATGGGGTGGATGCTCCTCCTGACCATCTCTTCCCGTGCTTCTTCTCTGCGCCATGTGGCAGAAACGGTCCAGCCCTCCTCTCTTGCTATCTCCATTACGGGTGAAGCGCTGTAGCCGGGGCCAAAGACCATAAGGTAGGGATTATTTTCAGATGTTGCTGCCATAAGAAATGTTTCGCCTTGAAATTGCCGCCGTGTTTACGCAATGTCTCGCCATGATCATAAAGCCACACATATTTTTTGCCATCCTTGTTTCCACTCTCTGTACCTCCGCTGGGCAGGCAGAGGGTGAGATCGCGCCTGAGGACCGTTATGCTGACTGTATGACATGGGCTACAAAGGCCCCGGATAGAGGCATTAACCGGGCGCTGGAGTGGCAACTAGAGGGCGGTGGCATCCCGGCACGGCACTGTGAAGCCATTGGTCTTTTTTATCTTGGGGAATATGCCGAAGCGGCCATTCGCATGATGCGGATCGCTGATGACATGCGCATCGGGCGGGACATGCCTGTTTATGAAGGCGAACGACGTGTGGCGGGACCGGAAATGCTGGCTGATATGTATGGTCAGGCGGCGAATGCTTGGCTGTTAGCG
>JBNKGK010000017.1:0-11375 GCA_050289785.1 Kordiimonas sp. | reverse complement strand
TTGTGCGTGCGGAAGATGCGGTAGAGACCGCCCTTGCCCTCACACCCAAAGGCAGCGCGCAGGAGCGTGACCTGTTTGTGGATCGTGCCCGCATTGCAGCGGCAGACAAAGATTATGAAATGGCGCTTGAGGATTTGCGGCGGGTGCAGAAGCAGGATCCCGGCCGCAAAGATATCCTTATTCTTCTAGCCGCTGCTGCCCGTGGGGCCGGGCAGTATGATGATGCTAAAGTTGCACTGAATGACTATTTAAGTGCTTACCCCAGCGATGCAGCGGCTTATCTTGAAAAAGGCAATTTAGCCCATGCGCAGGGGGATGTGGCTGGTGCGCGTCAGGCCTGGCTTCAGGTGTTGCGGCTGGAAGAAACGGGCGTGAACGCTGAGGCAGCCCAGCTTAATCTGGAAAAGCTGGATGTGAAGGCAACTGAAAAGGCTGAATAAGCGCTAAAAGCTGACTTTAGCCTCGTATAAGTCAGGCAGATTATTTTCAAACAACACAGCGTCACCCGCCTGCCAATGGGCTTTTACCCAGGCTTCAGCTTCATCCTGCGTCTCAAAGCTCATGACAGTGGTTTTGCCGCTATTTGCCTTGTTCAGCGCGCTTACAAACGTGGGGATGCGGCCGGGTGTGACAATTAGCACCACATCACAGTGTTGTGCGGCCATTGTCCCAAGGTTGGCATGTTCTTCATCATGTTTTTCACCCAGTTCCACCATGCCCGGCGTGATGAGAATGCGCCTGCCATCCTTTGCGGCCAGCACATCAAGGGCCTCGAGGGCAGCGGCAAAACCAATAGGGTTGGCATTATAGGCGTCATTCAAGATGGTAGGGCCATTTGCTGTTTTGCTCACTTCCAGCCGGTGGCGGATTTGTGGCATGGAAGCAAGTGCGCCCTTGATGGCGGCCCAGGGCAGGCCAATGGCGCGGGCTGCTGCAGTGGCTGTTATAATATTCTCTGCCTGGTGTTTGCCGTGAAGGGGTGTTTTGAGGACATGTTCTTCCCCCTTGTCAGAGAGGGTGAGCACCAGTCCCTTGGCCGTTTGGTCCAGCGCGGTTAGCGTGATGTCGCCTCTGCCGCCTACGACAAGATAATTGCCGGGATTGGCTGCCACTCCGTCTGCCAGCAGCTCTGGGGCGATACCGTCGCTGTTTACAACAACTGGCCCGTCTTTCTCAAAGGTTGCCTGAGCCAGTTCAAATTTGGCTCTTGCCACTGTTTCGAGGGATTTGAAGCGCTCATAGTGGGCTGCGCCAACGGCGGTGATCAGGCCCACATCTGGCGGGGTCAACGTGCAAAGCCGGGCAATGGAGCCGGGGCCGTATGCCCCCATTTCCACAATAAAATATTGATGCTCGGGTGTGAGCTGTTCGCGGATCACACGGGTGATGCCCATATCAGTGTTCACACTGCCGGGGGTAGCAAGGGTGGGGGCCGCAGCTGAAAGGATATGTTGCAGAATATGCTTTGTGGAGGTTTTGCCAAAAGAGCCGGTAATGGCGATTACCTTGGGTTTCAGCTGGTTAAATTTCTGCACGGCCTCGGCGCGAAACTTTGCTTTGATCCGCTCTTCAAAGGGGGCGAGAGCTTTCTCTGCTACAACGAGCAGGAAGGGCAGAACTTGCGCCAGCGCTACACTATAGAGAGCGCCAAGAACAGTGCGCCAATCATAGGAAAGGTTAGACCAGCCCATGTCCTCAAGGCTCAAGTGTACGGCATATTGATTGCCCGAGGGGGCAAAACCGGCCAGTAAAATCAGAAGGGCAATAACAGCGATTGTCAGGACTGCATAAACGACCAATATACGCTTCACCCGCGCTGTGATCACCAGCGGCTTTTTGGCAGACTGCCGCCCCTTGCGGGAGAGGATAATACCATGCAGAAAGCCAATGATGATAAGGGGCCAGATGAGGAAACCCGCTTTATTCAGTATTTCCCCCATGCTGCCTGAATAAGATGTTTGGCATATGACACCCCAGAAAGCCGCTACGAGAAACCAGATGGTGGCGGTTTTATCATAGGCGTTGTGTTCAAACAGCCAGTTGATAAAGCGGGGGCTATCATATTCTTCCTGCTGAAAAAATTTCATCAGCGTGAGACCGCGCTCGAAGGCAAACCACAGGGCAATGAGGGCGCAAAGGAGTGTCAGAGACTGTGTGCTGGATAGCTCAGGCATTATTCAGGTCTTTCAGGAAGCTGCGGATCAGGGCCTCACATTGATAAGCGCCGCGGCTCAGGATGTCCAGATGGCCAAAACCGCTGACTTCCTCAAAGCGGGCAATAGGGATCAATTGTTCATAGCGTCGGCCAATTTCTGGTGGTGTGTCATTATCATCAGCACCATAAAGCAGCAAAACGGGGGCTTTGATGTTCCGTGCCTCACAGCTAAGGTTCTCGGTAACCGTATTTACAAAAGTGGCCCGCAGGGGACCGGCATTTTTATAATCCTCGCTGCCAAAGCGGTTTACATAGGCCTCTCTAAAAGTTGTTCCAAATAATTTATCGCTCAAGCGAGCCAGTTTTCCAACCTGTCTCAGCACGAATGCTTTGGTTTTAAAGAAGAGTGAGCGTTTCCTTGGCAGGCCTGCGCCAGCTATAATGATGATGGCTTTCACAAGGTCCGGGTGGTGGGCAGCAAGTTGGATGGCCATGCGCCCGCCAAAACTGTGCCCGACGATGATATGTTTTTTCGTGCCCTTTTCCCTCAGAAGCGCAGCCAGGGTATCTGCATAGTCACGGGTGTCAGCGCCTTCTTCCAGCATGGCAGTTTTGCCAAAACCCGGCAGGTCATAGAGAAGGTGCGAGCCATTTTTAATAAAAAGTTGTGCTAAACGACTTAATGATGAGCCTGTCTGTCCCCAGCCGTGCAGCCATATGAAAGGGGCACCCCCTTCAGGGGTCTGCGCACCAATGGTGTCATAATGCCATGCTGTCTTAGGGGCCGGGGCCATTTTATCTCACTCGATCCTAACTGAATATGCTGGCACCGCCAGTTTTCGTGTCTGTCTGGCCGAGCCGGTTGGTAGAGAGACGGAAGCCTTCTTCAACCATGGCCTTGGTGAGGCCCAGGAAACTGAGGGGTGTTTCTGCGGCTTCCCAAAGGAAATAGGCGAAAGAGCCGGGGATAGTGTTGATCTCGTTCAGCCATATTTCGCCGGTTTCCCCATTGCAAAGAAAATCAATCCGCACGCTACCGGCTAGCTCTAGGTGGCTAAAAATGGCCGCAGAGCTATAGCGGATAAAATTGTCCTGCTCTTTATTCAGTTCATCCGGGTTTAAAACCCTGTTCAGGGAGGCCATGCCTTCGCTTGGGCCGCTATCCATTTTCGGTTCACCAGGGTTACTACCTGCCAGATACTTGTTTTTAAAATCCAGCAGGTCTGCATCCCGAAGGGGGCGCTCTATGGCAGAGGTCTGCACCGTGCCTTCTTCGTCCCGCCGCACGGCAATATTATATTCCACCAGGTTAGGCACAAAAGGTTCAATGATGACTTGGCTATCCATGCGGAATGCGGTCATCAGCGCAGCCACAAGCCCATCCAGATCATCAGCTTTACCCACACCCACGCTGGAGCCCAGGTTACAGGGTTTCACAATATAGGGGAAGGAGACAGTGCCAAAAGCTTCGGCCAGCTCTTTTTGCAGAATGTCTGGTTCCAGAAAGGCCCCCTTGGCGGGGCGATGCACTGTCAGTTCCGGCAGCACATGGATGTTCAGGCTTCTGGCGACACTCTTGGTGAAAACCTTGTTCATGGTGGCAGCAGCGCCCAGAGTGCGGCACCCAGCATAGGGAATGCCTGCAAAATCCAGTAGGCCCTGCAGTGCACCGTCTTCCCCGTTAGAGCCATGAATGGCTGGCACGATCAGGTCAAACGGGAGGGATGTCCTTTTAAAGCCGGTTAACCCCTTGCTTAGGGCAATGAGCTGCGGCCTGCCTGTGGCGGGTGTTGCCAGATCAAGCATCACCTGAGTCAGGTCTTTTGTCGGAGCTTTGGAAAGCGGGTACCGGCTGCGTTTGGTCAGGGCTGCTCCTGTCCACCACTGGCCGAGAGGATCTACATATATGGGAATGCCTTCATACAGCGTTCTATCAAGGGCTTCCAGAAACTGAAGGCCTGATAGCACGCTCACATCATGCTCAACACTTCTTCCCCCGAAAATAACGGCAATCACCTGCTTTTCGGTCATGATGCTCCCTTCATCCTCTTTCGTGAAGAAAAGCCCCGCGCTTCGCTCAGTCTACTTTTCTTCAATTAGCATGTCAGACTTTGTGCCCGACATGCACACAAAACAAGCCTGATCTGCTCGTAAAGCCGCCTTAAGAGCGGATCAGTCAATATAAACCCGGAAAAAAGTACACCGAACCGAAGGTGAGGGACTTTTTCACGTATAATCATGTAGCCAATTCACGGGCAAACGGCAAAGGCAAATACAGTAAAAATCAAAAGGATGGCATTTTCCAGGCAAAGTTCGATGTCTTTGCCTGGATGAAAGGACGTATTAGGGATGCTGGCATTACTTTTCGGTATTCAGATCGATTTTGATCCGGGTTGTTTTGCCGTTGGTGCCCGGAAAGTTTTTAAACAGGGCTTCGGCCAGTAGTGGCACCACTTCAGGGAGCGCGCGACTGCGGACCTCGGCCTCTGCGCGTGCTTCATACAGTTTTTCACCATCTGGCTTGCGGATTTCAATGGAAAGCGTGGTGAAATAAACGGTGCTTGCCACCAGCTCGCTGTGGAAATCGTAGCGATCAAAAGGATAGGCAGGTCCCCAGTAGCGGCCCCAGCTCCAGTAATGGTCCCAGTAAGCAGCGCTGCGGAAGCCTGGGCGGGTACCAATCTTCTCTCGGCCATCATTAATGGTGACATCAAAACCGACGATCAGGTCAGGCTTTCCCTCACCTGCCTGGCTATAGCCAGCAGTTTGAAGGTTACCAGCGAGGATAGCGGCATATTGTTGAAATTCAATGCTATCCAGCTTGCTTTCATCGATGGGAACAATAGAGACCTTGCCGCTGGTAGGCACAGGTACGGTGTGGAAGCTGGTGACATCGCTGTAGAATGTTTTCGAGCAGGCTGCCAGTATCAGCACGGCAGATATGAGTATGAGTCTTTTGGCGATATGCATTCCCTGATCCTCTCCCAAATTAATGCCTGTTACTATAAGCTTGCGAGCAGAGCCCGCAAGCCAGAATTCAGGTCACAATCTAAAAGACCCAAGCTGAACAGCGCCTGAATGGCCCTGTCCTATACCAAAAAACCAACCGCTTTTTTCACTTCTGTCAGCACAGGCTCCGCGATAGCCCGGGCTTTGTCACCGCCTTCTTTCAGGATGCTGTCGATATAGGCGGTGTCATCCAGAAGGCGTTTCATTTCTTCCGTGATAGGGGCAAGTTTTTCTACAGCCACCTCAGTGAGTGCCTTTTTAAACTCGGCAAAGCCCTGTCCCTCATAGGCGGCACAGACTTCATCACGGGTTTGGCCAGCGAGAGCCGCATAAATGCCCACCAGATTATTGGCCTCTGGCCGCTCGGCCAGCAGGTCTGCCTTGGCGGGCAGTGGCTCTGCATCTGTTTTCGCCTTGCGAATTTTCTGTGCAATGGTGTCCGCATCATCGTTCATGTTAATCCGGCTATATTCGGATGGGTCAGATTTGGACATTTTCTTGCTGCCATCCCTGAGGCTCATCACGCGCGCGCCTTCACCCATTATGATAGGTTCGGTAATGGGAAATATTTCGGTACCGAAATCATTATTGAACTTCTGGGCGATATCGCGTGTCAGTTCCAGGTGCTGCTTCTGGTCTTCGCCCACAGGCACATGGGTTGCCTTGTAAAGCAGAATATCTGCCGCCATCAGGTTGGGATAAACGTAAAGGCCAGCAGAGGCGTTTTCGCGGTTTTTCCCGGCTTTATCCTTGAATTGGGTCATACGGTTCAGCCAGCCAAGGCGGGCAACACAGTTGAAGATCCAGGCAAGTTCGGCGTGGCCTGAAACCCGGCTCTGGTTAAAGAGGATGGATTTCTCAGGGTTCACCCCGGCGGCGATATAGGCAGCCGCTGCTTCGCGTATCTGGGCTGTCAGCTGGGCAGGTTCCTGCCACACGGTAATGGCGTGCATGTCTACAACACAGTAGATGCATTCATAACTATCCTGCAGGGCAACCCAGTTCCTGAAGGCACCAAGATAATTACCCAGATGCATGTTGCCTGAAGGCTGTGCCCCCGAAAATACGCGATTGCTCACCACTCATCTCCGCCAGTTAAAGGTCATGGGCCACCCTTGTGGCCCGATGATTTTGTTGAACAGCCTTATGGCAAGGCTCAGGGAGGTGGTCAAGCGGTGAAAGCGCTTATCGCTTGATGTAAGCCTTGATTTCATGCAGGGAAATGCCGCCAATCAGGCTAACGGCAGCAAAATAGATGGAGCAGCCCACAAGAACGAGGCCAGAGAGAGCAACCAGACGCAGCGGCCCGTCTGATAGAAAATAGGAGCTGGTGTACTCAAGGCAAAAATACAGCCCCGCTGCCATGAGAACAGCGGAAAGTGTGAACTTCATGCTGCGGATCACTGTCTGGCGGGTCAAATAAATATGGTTTTGTGACCTGAGGCCGCGGTACAGCAGGAATACATTCAGCCAGGCGGCAATGGCAGTGGCAGCAGCCAGGCCAACATGCGCCATAAACTGGATAAGAACAAGGTTCAACACTGTATTCACCACAAGGGCAATGATCGCAAAGCGCACCGGGGTTTTGGTGTCTTTCCTTGCGAAATAGCCCGGTGTCAGGGCTTTGGCGAGCACATAGGCGGGCAGACCAAAAGCATAAGCAAACAAGGCTGCGGCTGTTGACAGGCTGTCCGTGTGGCTGAAAGCATCCCGCTCAAATAGGGTGGTGATAATGGGTAAGGCAATAACGGCGAGCGCGGCAGCGGCAGGCAGGGTAATCAGCATTGAAAACTCGATGGCCTTGTTTTGCTGTTTGATCGCTGCGGTCATATCCCCTGCTGACAGGAGGCGAGAAATGCTGGGCAAAAGCACCGTGCCTACGGCGATACCAATCACACCGAGGGGTAACTGGTTTAAGCGGTCAGCGTAAAATAACCAGGAAACAGAGCCCTCGGGCAGCATGCGGGCTGCAATCAGCACATCAATCAGCAGGTTGATCTGGATAATGCCTGCTCCTATGGCAGCAGGGCCAATAACCTTCAAAAGCTCTTTCACGTCGTCGCTCAGGCGGGGTTTGGGCAGGCTTATTTGTACGCCCATACGTTTTGCTGCCATAAACAGCCATAGAAATTGTACTACGCCGGAGAGAGAGACGGCGCCAGCAAGATAGCGGGCCCTTTCCGCTTCTGTTTCACCACAGAAGAACAGGGCAGCAATCATGAAAAGGTTGAGGATAACGGGCGCAAAAGCGGCGGCAGAAAAACGCTCATAAGCATTTAAAATACCAGCAAAAAAAGAAACAAGCGAGATAAGGGCAAGATAGGGGAAAGTATAACGCCCCAGTTCAACAGCGAGATTAAACTTCTCTGTGTTCCCCTCAAAGCCGCCGGTGAGACCCAGCATGATGGGCACCATTGCCAGTTCCATAATGACTAAAAACACAAGAAGGACAGGCAATAGCCATGAAAGAACCCGGCTGGCAAAGGCTTCGGCCGCTTTTTTGCTTTCTGGCGTGATATCCTTGCCGAGCGCACGAGCAAAGAGCGGGATAAACCCTACAGAAAAAGCCCCTTCTGCGAATAAGCGGCGGAAGAAATTGGGTAGTTTAAAGGCAATGAAAAAAGCATCCGAGGCCATGCCTGCACCCAGATAACGGGCCATTAAAAGGTCACGGATAAAGCCGAAAACACGGCTAAGCATGGTAAAGCCACCAACGGTGGACAGGCGGCGTGCCAGGCTCACTCTGCAGCCTCATGATAGTTTTGCGGGTTAAAAATGCTATCACCGACAGCGGCTTTCAGCAGTTTTTCTTCCAGATTTCGCAAACGCACTTTGTTTGTTATTTTTTGGCCAAGAAGGCTTTGAACATAGAAAACGTCAATCGCCCGCTCACCATAAGTGGCAACATGCGCTGAAAGAATGGATAATTTAAGGCGGTACAAGGCGTATGCCAGATCATACAGAAGGCCAGGCCTGTCTTTTGCATTTACCTCAATAACGGTTGATTTGCTCGAGGCGTAATTGTCGATCAAGACAACAGGCTCCACTTCAAAAGCTTCGCTTTTATTGCCAAAAATGCGCCTTTCTACCAACCGTTCCTTGGGCTTAACATTGCCCATCAGGGTTTGTAGAATGGTGTTTTCCAGTTCAGCAATCTGGCGTTCACTATCAAATACTTTACCGTCTTTATCCTGAACCGTGAAATTATCCATGGCCATGCCATCGTTGGAGGTGTGGATTTTAGCCTCCATAATAGCGGCGCCTCCCACCCCAAGGGCACCAACGATACGAGCAAAAAGGCCAGGGTGGTCTTCACTGTAGACGGATACGCTGGTCATATCCTGAAAATTTTCAATTTTGGCGGCTACACCTAAAAGCTGCCCTGCATCATCTGTTTTTCTCATCAGTTGAGCATTTTGCACTTGGGTATCGGTGTTTTCCGCAATCCAGTATGCGTCATTCATGCGATTGGCATGGCGCTTATATTGTTCTTCGCTCCAGTTTGCAGGCAGTGCTTTATGCAGTTCTTCTTTTTTGGCAGCAACACGGTCTTTCCGGCCCAGGTTTGCATGACCAGCAAGCAGCACTTCCTCTGCAGCATAATAAAGTTCACGCAGTAACTGGCCTTTCCAGCCATTCCAGATACCAGGGCCAACAGCGCGAATATCCACCACGGTGAGAATGAGAAGAAGCCTCAGGCGCTCCGGGCTTTTCACCAAGGAACAAAAATCAAGAATGGTTTGGGGGTCTGTCAGGTCTCGTTTGAAAGCTGTATTGCTCATCAGCAGGTGCCAGCGTACAACCCAGGCAACAATCTCTGTTTCAGCCGGTTTGAGACCAAAGCGAGGGCCCAGTTCCTTGGAGATTTCAGCCCCAAGAGCAGAATGGTCTCCCCCACGGCCTTTGGCGATGTCATGCAACAGCACGGCAACATAAAGGACGTTGCGGGAAATCACATTGGGGATCAGCCTTGTAGCCAACGGATGGTCTTTTTCCAATTTACCCGCTTCAATCCGGGCAACCAGGCCAATGGCGCGAATGGTATGCTCATCCACGGTGTAGTGGTGGTACATATCATATTGCATCTGCGCCACCACACGCCCGAAATCGGGTACGAATTTACCAAAAACACCCGCTTCGTTCATACGGCGCAGATTAATCTCACCCTCATTTTTTGAGGTGAGAATCGCCATAAAGTCCGCGTTGGCTTCTGGGTCATTTTGCACCCTTTTGCCGATGCGTTTTAGATTGTGTTGGATCAATCGGATAGCGTCAGGGTGAATATCCAGTTTTTTCTCGTCAGCTACCCGAAAAATTCTGATCATCAGGGTCGGTTTTTTCTTTACATCTTCAGAGTTAAGAAAAGTGAGTCTGCCGCGTTCCAGCGCAAATTCCTGAAGTTTTTTTGTGCGGCGAAACTTGGCAAGGAACGGGTTTTTCTTCTGGCGAGCTTCGAGAACAGCACAGAAAACGCGAGTCAGGTCCCCCACTTCTTTGGCAACCAGAAAATAGTGCTTCATAAAGCGTTCTACGCCGCTGGCGCCTGGCCGGTCTTTATAGTTCAGCATATTTGCGAGTTGCTTTTGTGTGTCGAATGTAAGGCGCTCTTCTGGCCGGTTGGCCAGATAATGAAGAGCAACTCTTACTGTCCACAGAAATTTCTCTGCTTTTTTAAACTGACGGCTTTCTGTAGCGGTGAGCACTTCCTGGGCAACAGCATGTTCACGTTTCACGTCTTGGTTTAGATAATGGGCAATCCACCACATGGTTTGCAGGTCGCGTAGGCCACCTTTGCCTTCCTTGATATTAGGCTCCACCACATAACGACTATCCCCCAGCTTCTGGTGACGACTATCCCGCTCGGCTAGTTTCTGTTCTACAAAATCAGTTCCGCTGGAAGACACAAGTTTCTTGCTAAACTTCTGTAAGGCATCTTGAAACAGAGCATCATCGCCCCATAAATAACGGGCTTCAAGAAGGGCTGTTCTGATTGTCAGGTCTTCCTTGGCAAGGCGCAAACATTCATCCGGGGTGCGGGTGGCATGGCCCACTTTCAAGCCCATGTCCCAAAGAATGTAGAGCATATACTCGATCACACTTTCGGCCCAGGGTGTTGCTTTGTAGGGGATGAGAAACAGAAGATCCACATCAGAATAGGGTGCCAGTTCACCCCGCCCATAACCGCCCGTTGCCACAAGGCATAACCGCTCGGACGCGGTGGGGTTGGCAAGCGGATAGACATGCTCAGTCACAAAATCAAACAGAGTTCTCAGAAGTTGATCCATCAGGAAAGAAAGAGAATGAGCCGCAACCCGGCCATTATCATCCTCTTCCATAAATCGCCGTTTTACTTCTTCCCAGCCTTTTTGGTGCGTTTGTTTCATAAGCGTAACAACAGCAAGCTGCCAATCTGATTGTGGCTTGGATACAATGATCTCTTCCAGCGCTATAACCAGCGCTTTACGGTTGATAATGTCACGGCGATTACGAATAGAACTCATATAAAACTCCGTTGCAGGCAACTGCGTCTAGCTCTTTTGGGTTAATTCCTTGAGAGCATACAGGATATCCAGTGCCTCGCGAGGGGTTAAGCTGTCTGGGTTTATGGAGGCAAGCCTCTCTTCCAGTTCTGATTCCTGCGGTTCAAATTTTTCTGGCGCCGGGGCGTTCTGGAACAGGGGCAAATCGTGCACAAGGCTTTTGGTGCCGCCGCCCTTGTCGCTGTCCTCTAAATGGTCCAGCACCTGTCTGGCGCGGGCAATGACCCGTGGTGGCAAACCTGCCAGCTTTGCCACCTGAATACCATAGGAACGGTCTGCTGCACCAGTGGTAACCTCATGCAGGAACACAACATCACCTTTCCATTCTCTCACTTTCATGGAGCGAAGGGAAACCGAATCAAGCGTTTCCTTTAATGCGGTTAACTCATGATAGTGAGTGGCAAACAGGGCGCGGGACTGATTGATATTATGCAGGTTTTCAACGGCAGCCCAGGCAATGGAAAGGCCATCATAGGTGGCGGTCCCGCGCCCGATTTCATCAAGAATCACGAGGGATTTAGGCCCCGCCTGATTGAGAATGGCGGCTGTTTCCACCATCTCCACCATGAACGTGCTGCGCCCGGCGTGCAGCTCATCATGAGCACCGATGCGCGTAAAGATGCGGTCCACCAAGCCGATGTGCGCCGCTTCCGCCGGTACGTAGCTGCCAA
>JBNKGK010000016.1:0-19260 GCA_050289785.1 Kordiimonas sp. | reverse complement strand
ATGCCTATCGGGTGGCTGCAACTATGGCGGTGAAATAGAAATGGCGCTATTTGGTGGAAGCAGTTTTGGAGGGTTATTTGGTGCCACAGGGCAGCAAAGCTTTCGGCCGCAAATTATCGGCGTTAACTCCTCCCTGCTTGCTCTTTCCATTGATGCCAAACTGGCACAGCGATCTATTTCCAGTTTGTCGGCGGCGGATCGTGCTGCTTTTTCCCTCGGCAGTTCTGATGATGGAATTACGCCCCCGTGGAAAATAGAGCAGGAAGAAAGTTCGCTCACTAAACGCGTGCGGGAAGTGCGGGCGCTCAGTAAATTTATTGACCTGAAAGACAAGACGCTTAAGGCCGTTTCCACCGAGCCTGACAAGCAGGCCACATTTGCGCTGTATAAAGCGATTACCAGCCTGCAGGTGCTGGCTGAATATGCTGCTGAGGATGCCACATCCACAAGTTCTCTCGCGCGTCTGGATGAGCAGTTTCAATCTGGCCTGACGGAGGTCAGGGAGTTTCTTGAGTCAGCAGACACAGATAAGCTGGATCTGTTTCTGGGTGACAAGCGCTATAAAGCAGAAACAACTGTGCGCCTTGGCAAAAATGAAACCGGGGTTAATGGCTCGTTGATTGCATCCAACCCTAATGATGTTCTCTCTGGCCTGACGGGCACGGAAGTCTTTACCATTTCTATCACCAAAAGTGGTGTGACAGATAATATTGATATTGATCTGAGCGGTGTGACCGGAGATCTCTCACTCAATAATATCAAGGATTATATCAATACCCAGATCGAAGCGTTGACGATTGACGATGGTGAAGGCAATCAGGTGCCGAAGCATCTGACCCGCTTTGACGTGCACCGCGATGGCACCAGTGGGCAATATGGCCTTGAAATTGATGGTACTCTTACTGAGGACATCAGTCTTTCCGCAGCGACGACGGAACCCACGCTTTATGTCGCTTCTTCGGTTGATCAACTGGATGACAGCTTTGCCACTACTAGTCGTCTCACTGAAATTAAAGGTTTGGATGGCACGCTCACGGTGGACGATATCACGTCCTTTGCAGCTGTTGATCTGGAGGCCAGTGAAATCGAAGCGCTTGTGGCAGAACAGGAAGATGATGATCTGGACCCAGAGATAAAAGCGCTACGGGACAAATTCAGATCTGAAGCGCTGGCAGATGTGACAAGCTCTGATGGCAATGCTGATGTGGAGGATTTGGATGCCACTTCGCTCACCAATATTGATGCTGAAAACAGGGTGAATTCTGATACGGCTGCCAGCCGTGTGGCGGTGGATAGTGAGGGTGGCATTTATGTGGTAGGGGCATCTGAGGGTAGCTTTGGTCACCAGATTAATGCGGCGTCTGACCAGGACGTATTCCTCACCAAATTTGATACGGAAGGCAATGTTGTTTATTCCCGCCTTCTTGGTGTGGATGGCAGTGCCAGCGCCTATGGTATCACTGTCGACAGCCAGGATAATATCATTGTAACGGGGCAGACAGATAGCGCCCTGACCACTGGCGATGTGGTGGACAATAGCAAGGATGCGTTTGTCACCAAATATGATAAGGATGGGAACGAGGTTTTCCGTTATCAGCTGGATACTTACGGTGAATCTGGCTCTTATTCCGTGGCTGTGGATTCCAATGATGATATCTTCATTGGTGGCTATACCAACTCAGCGATCAGTTCTACGTCCGGGTTTTCCGGTGGCAGTGATGCCCTTATCCTCAAACTGTCTGGTACTGATGGTTCTCTGCTGAACTCCAATGTGTTTGGCACCACGGGTGATGATGTGGTGAAGGGCATTGCTGTTGATGGCAACGATAATCTGGTGGTGGCAGTGGAAGAAGGCGGCAATGCTGTGATGTACCGCATTGATGGCACTGACCTGACAGATCAGAAAGACAGGTTGGATTTTGGCTCGCTTGGCACAGGGGGGGGCATTCAGGGCCTGAGCATAGATAATGATAACAATGATGCGTATATCGCTGGGGTGACAACAAATGGCGCCCTTGATGCCGGCGGTGCAGCCAGCATTAATGAAACAGCCCAGGGCGGCTTTGAAGGGTTTGTCAGTGGTGTCAGTCTGAATGCACTAAACAGTTTGCAGGCTGAGTTTACCACTTATCTTTCCACCTCCGGGACAGACCGTATTGCTGATGTGACAGTGGTGAACCAGGTTGTTTATGTGGCGGGGTCCACGGCGGGCACTTTAACCGGAGAAAGCCAGACAGGGGCTTCGGATGCTTTTGTGGCCCGTGTTGATGGTGCAACAGGTGCACTTGAGGATATGGAGCAGTTTGGGGAAGCGCTAGCCAAGCAAACCAGTGGAGGCCTTGCCTTTACCACAAAGGGTGATTCTGTTCTTTCTTCTCTTGGGCTGCCGGCAGGGTCTGTAAAATTTGATGAAGCACTGGATATTCAAACACAGACATCTGCCAATGTGGGCGATTATTTCTATATTGCCATTGATGGTGGCGCCAAAAAGAAAATTGAGCTCTCTGACGGTGATACATTTGATGATATTGCCCGGAAAATTCGTGTTTCGGCGTTTGGCAAGGTGGATGTGGATGTTTCTTCAGCCAGCGAAGGGGATAAGCTGAAGATTAGTGCGTTGAATGACGGCAAGCTGGTGGAGCTTATTCCGGGTGTAGGAGATCGTGACCTGCTCTCCCGCATTGGTATTGAGCCTGGAAAATTGTTGCCCCGCGATGAAGTTCTGGGCCTTGGTGATGATGAAGATAAAGACCCGAAAGAAGATCTGGGTGGTGCTTTTGGCTTGGGGCTTGGTGGTGCCATTCATATCAAAGATAAAGCCACGGCTAAATATGTGTTGGGTCTTCTTGATAAAGCTTTGTCGAACGTGCAGCGGGCGTATCGCTCTCTTGAATATGACCCCCTGAAAGAATTGTTGAAAAACGGGAACAAGGCAAATGGCCCGGCGCCACCGCATTTGCAGGCTCAGCTTGCCAACTTCCAGTCAGGTTTGGCCAGGTTGCAATCTGGTTCTTCATCGCCAGCTGTAAGCCTGTTCGTTTAAAATTCCTGTAACCATAAAAAAAACGCGCCAACAGTAGCGCGGTTTTTCTTTACCTCTCCAGCAGGAGCTAGCGGGAACAGGTGCACGATTGGGGGTCGAGTAAAAATTTTACCCATTCCCGCCCCCCTGCTCGAGAGGTATCATCATATATACAAGCTATGTGCCAATGTGGGTGTGGATAAATATTCTTTTATAATCAGTGTGTTATTGTTTTTTGATTTCTGTATCTGAAAGATTTCTCACAAATAATCGTAATTTGCATCAATAAAATGTTGCAATTTGCACCATTTTCTATTTTTGCAACAATGGGCTATTTGTTTATACCCTGTTCATCTCAGGCATGCTACACAGACAATGAATTAAGGGTTTGTGAAGGTGATTTCATGCGCTATCTGCTTTCTGTACTGGCTGTTTTCTTGCTGCTTTCTGCTCCGCTTATGGCTGAAGAGGAGAAAGAAGGAAAAGAGGCAGGTCTACCACGCATTGAAATGGAGCCCTTCATTCTCTCACTGTTGAAGAGAGGGACCGTTGAAGGTAAAGTTACCGTGCATCTCACGCTGGTTATCAGTGATTCAAAACATATGGAAGAGGTGCGGGCTCGCCTGCCTCAGATCAGGGCAGACTTTATGAGTGCGCTTACTTTTTTGTCACGGCAGCGGTTTACTGTTTCTAGGCCAATTGAGCCTGATATTGTGCAGGCTTACTTAATGCCCTTTTCTGATCGGCGGCTCGGCAAAGGCAAGGTTTCTGTTTTTGTGAAACAGGCGATGATTGAGCCTTCTTAACTCAAAGTGGTGTAAGGGTATGCCAGCTCCATAGTGTGTCTTTGACGCATAACTATGATGTTATTTTCGCTGTTTTAACAAAATAAATATCTGAATCTCTTGACGTTTTACCAAAAATAGGATCACAATTGTACTCAGGTTGTACTTGTCAGTTAGCCTGGGAAGGGGCGAAAAATCCGTGCGTAGGCAATTTTTTAGTGTGTCAGGAGTACGGTTGCCATTCATGTCCGCGATTTTTCATTAAGACAACATCAGCTGTTGCCCTTCTATGGGTTATGCGCAGGCTAAATAACCGGCCATATGATCCAATTATGTTGGAGCAGCCATAATGAACGGAAGGATGAGACTATGCCCAGATTGACTGTTTTTCGTATCAATACATGGTTCAAAACCTCAGTGGGGATAGCAGCTTTATTGGTGGGGCAAGCTGGCTATGCGCAGGATAATCAAACAGCAAAATCATCATCTGATGTTCTGGAAGAAATTGTTGTCACTGCCCAGAAACGGGAAGCGACACTTCTGGAAACACCAGTGGCTCTCTCGGTCGTTGGTGGTTCCACGCTTTCAATAGCACAGATACGGGATATGAAGGATCTACAGACCCTTGTTCCTTCCCTGCAAATAGGGCAGCGGGCATCGGCCTCCAACACCACAATTGCTATCCGTTCTATTGGATCATCTACCTTCAATTTCGGGATTGAGCCTGCCGTTGGTGTGTTTGTGGATGGTGTGTACAGGGCGCGCAACGGTGCGTCGGTAAATGATTTTCTAGGTGTGGAACGTGTTGAGGTGCTGCGCGGCCCTCAATCCACCCTCTTCGGCAAGAATACAACAGGGGGTGTGGTTCACTTTATCACGAAAGAGCCAGACTATGATCTGGGTGTGGAAGCTGAACTGACTTATGGCAACTTTGATACCACCGCCGCGAAGGCGGCCCTGAATATGCCGCTGGTGGATGACACACTTGCAATGCGTCTGGACGCTAATATCAACAAGCGTGATGGCCATATCGAGAATGTGGATGGCCGCGATCTGAACGGCAGGGACCGTTATGGTCTGCGTGCCCAGATGCTTTATGAACCAAATACAGATGTCAAGGTCCGCCTGATTGCCGACTATAATGATCTGAGTGAGGAATGCTGTGCGGCCCCCTTTTATCTGATCACACCGGAAACACAGTTTATTCTAACAGCGCTGGGTAGCTCTATTGTAGGCCCCGCAGACCCAACCAACAGGCAGACAGCTATCAATGGGGCTGTGCAGGCTGACCTGGAAACCATGGGCATCTCAGCACAGGTTGATATTGATTATGAGAATTTTACGCTCACCTCCATTACATCCTATCGCTCTTATGATGAAGAGCAGGATATAGATGCGGATTTCAGTGACCTTCTTTTAAACAACCGACGCCTGGTATTGCAGGATTATAAAACTTTCACCCAGGAATTCCGCCTGGCTTCCGACAATGATAGCGCATTGCAATGGATTGTGGGCGCTTATTATTACAATCAGGATTTGGGGACGACGAACTCCACCATCCAAGGTGCTGCGCTCAGGCCCTTTGCTGATTTCCTCTCCGGCGGGCAAATTGACGTGTTGGAAGCGGCATTAGGCGTACCAAATGGCACCTTCCTGGCCGATGGGTCTGGCCAGCTTGCCAGCACCTTCAATCAGGATGATGAAGCCTATGCTCTTTTTGCGCAGGCAGATTGGTATGTAACCGACAAGCTGACTTTAACAGCTGGTGTGCGTTACACCCATGAAAAGAAGAGCTTTGATACGGATATTAACATCAATGATCCCTTCGCGGCGTTGAACTTTGTAGATATCTTCATTGCTCAGGCTGTTAGCCAGGGCGTACCGCTTGAAACAGCGCAGGTGTTAGCGCAGGATCCGGCAACAAATCCATTTTTGGCGTTAACGCAAATTCA
Source organism: Kordiimonas sp. (assembly GCA_050289785.1). Lineage (GTDB taxonomy): Bacteria > Pseudomonadota > Alphaproteobacteria > Sphingomonadales > Kordiimonadaceae > Kordiimonas. Next base: position 13,501 of record JBNKGK010000016.1, on the reverse strand, counting down.
GTTCTTCCCCCCATCTGATGATATTACAGATTCTAAAAAAGATAATGCTATTAGTGGTACGGTCATTTTGGACTATGCCTTTTCTGATCAGGTAACCATGTATGCCAGTTATTCCCGTGGTTTTAAAGCGGGCGGTTTTGCACTGGATTCTTCTGCCACAAGGGTGGGCAGCTTTGATTTTGACAAGGAAACCTCAGATGCGTTTGAACTGGGTTTGAAAACGCGGCTCATGGACAACCGCATGGCGCTGAACTTCGCTTTGTTTGACCAGTCAGTGAATGATTTTCAGGAAAATGTATTCACCGGCTCTGCTTTTGTGCCGGATAATGCCGGTAAGATCAAAGTACGAGGCCTTGAATTTGATGGCGTTTTCAAGGCGTCAGCGAACCTGCTAATGACGGCAGGATTTACCTGGCTTTTTGATGCCAAATATGCGTCTTTCCCCAATGGGCCGTGCCCATCCAGTGCGGTGCTGACAGACTGTACATTGGTGCCTGTTGCGGGTGGTCTGCCCCGGTTCGTGCAAGACCTGAGCGGTGACAGGCTCTCTGAGTCATCCAAGTTTACCGGTAATGTAACTGCGCTGTATACGCAGGATATTTCAGACAAATTGGAAATCTTTGTACGTGGTGAGCTTTTTTACAAGAGCTATCAGAATCTTGCTACCAGTGGTGACCCGCTGCAGTTTCAGGATGGTTATGCTCTTGCCGCCGCCAGCACGGGCGTTGGCAGTGTAGATGGTACGTGGCAACTGCGGTTCTGGGCACGCAACCTGTTTGATAAAGGTTATGTGGTGGATACGTTTGAAGCCACCGTGCCGGGCGATAGCATCAATGCTTATGTAGGTGCCCCGCGTACCTTAGGTGTCACGCTGAAACTAAAATATTAAAGCATCATATACTGTGAGGGAAAAAAAGGGGTGGCCAGGTGCCGCCCCTTTTAACTTTGAGTAAGTTGGCCCTAGTGCGCCTCTTCCCAGTTTGTGCCGGTGCCGCAATCCACCACCAGGGGCACATCAAGGCTGAGGGCAGGGGCGCAGGCATCTGCCATGGTTTCGCGGATGACAGGAATAGCTTTTTCAGCCAGGCCCTTTGGGGCCTCAAATACCAGTTCGTCATGCACCTGCAACAGCATCTTCACGTCCGTCAGGCCTGCATCCTCAAGGGCCTTGGGCATGCGGATCATGGCGCGGCGGATGACATCAGCGGCAGAACCCTGTATCGGCGCGTTAATGGCCGCCCTCTCACCAAATCCCCGTTTCATCGGGTTTTTATCGGCCAGTGCAGCAATATGGCATTTGCGGCCAAACAGAGTGGTCACATAGCCTTTCTCTTTGGCTTCCTCAATGGTGTTATCCATATACTTGCGGATGCCGGGGAAGCGCTCAAAATAGGCTTCGATATAGCCTTTGGCATCGCCTCTGCTGATGCCGAGTTGCCGTGCCAGCCCAAAGGCAGAAATGCCATAAATGATGCCGAAGTTAATGGCCTTGGCTTGCCTGCGCACCATGGGATCCATGCCTTCAATCGGCACACCAAACACCTCACTGGCTGTCATGGCGTGGATATCCGTGCCTTTTTCAAAGGCTTCTTTCAATGTGTCAATTCCGGCGATATGGGCAAGAATGCGTAGCTCAATCTGGCTATAGTCAGCTGCGATCAGCACATTGCCTTCTTCCGCCACAAAAGCCCGGCGTATTTTACGGCCTTCTTCTGTGCGGATCGGAATATTCTGAAGGTTCGGATCATTGGAGGACAGACGCCCCGTTGTAGTGGAAGCCAGATGGAAACTGGTGTGCACACGGCCAGTGCGTTTGTTCACCTGCCCCACCAGTGCATCCGTGTAGGTGCTTTTCAGTTTTGAAAACTGCCTGAACTCCAGAACCTTCTGCGGCAGCTCATACCCCTCGGCTGCTAGCCCCTCCAGCACTTCGGCATTGGTGGTCCATGCGCCTGTTTTGGAGGATTTTTTCCCGCCCTTGATGCTCATATCTTCAAACAGGATTTCCCCAAGTTGCTTGGGGGAGGCCACATTGAAGGGCCTGCCTGCCATTTTCTGAATTTCTTCATCCAGCCGCTGAATGCCAGTGGCAAACTCGTTGGAAAGCTTTTGCAGTGTGGGCACATCCACCTTAATGCCCGCTTGCTCCATAGAGGCAAGAACTGGCACCAGCGGCCGTTCCAGTGTTTCATAAACGGTGCTGACATGCTCTGCAGCAAGGCGGGGCTTCAAAACGCGGTAAAGCCGGCCCGTGAGGTCAGCATCTTCCGCGGCATAGTCTGTGGCTTTATCAAGCGGTATCTGATCAAATGTCAGTTGGTTTTTGCCCGTGCCTGCCACCTCTTTGAAGGGGATTGGCGTGATATCGAGGTGAATGCTTGAAAGTTCATCCATGCCGTGGCCGTGCAGGCCCGCATCCAGCGCGTATGATATCAACATTGTGTCATCTAGGGGGCTAAGCTGAATACCCTCGTGTGACAAAATGGTCATATCATATTTCAGGTTCTGGCCAATTTTGAGGATAGACGGGTCTTCAAGCAGGGGTTTCAGAACAGCAATCACCTCCGCCTTATCCAGTTGGTGCGGTCTTTCCGCCAGCAGATCATTGCTATCCCCCACATGGCCTACGGGAATATAACAGGCCTTACCGGGCTCGATGGACAGCGACAAACCAACCAGATCAGCCTTTGTGGGGCTAAGGGCGGTGGTTTCCGTATCAACGGCCACCTCGCCCACCTCATAGGCTTTCTTCACCCATGCTTTCAGGCTTTCCATGTCCGTGACGCATTCATAGTCGGTTTTAGTGATTGTTACAGCCTTATCAACCGGGTCTTCGATCGTTAAGGTGTCGCCATAATGGTGAACGACCTTCACCTTTAGTGAGCGGAATTGCTGGGTATCCAGAAAGGAAAGAAGCGGCTCTGCTTCAGGCTCACGCACCGTGAAATCACCCAGTGGGGTTTCAACCGGCACGTCTCTGGCTAGGCGGACAAGCTGACGGCTGATACGGGCCATGTCTGCATTGTCCTGCAGGCTCTCCCGGCGCTTGGGCTGTTTGATTTCCCCGGCTCGCTCCAGAAGGGTATCCAGATCACCATATTCGTTAATCAACTGGGCCGCTGTTTTGATGCCGATGCCGGGTACGCCGGGCACGTTATCCACGCTATCCCCGGCAAGGGATTGCACGTCCACAACTTTCTCAGGCGGCACGCCAAACTTCTCGATCACCGCGTCATAGCCAAGCCGTCTGTTTTTCATACTGTCAAACATGGTGGTATGGTCGTCCACCAGCTGCATCAGGTCTTTATCGGAGCTAACGATCGTAACCTGCCAGCCTTTTTCTCGTGCCTGGGTGGTGTAGGTGGCAATCAAATCATCGGCTTCATAGCCCTCCATCTCAATGGCAGGGGTGCCAAAAGCAATGGCCGCTTCCCTGATCAGAGGGAACTGGGGTACTAGGTCTTCCGGTGCAGGAGGGCGGTGCGCTTTATACTCAGCGTAAATATCATTACGAAAGTTTTTGCGCGCAGCATCAAAAATCACGGCGATATGAGTGGGGCGCTCGTTATCACTTAAGTCCTGCAATAGCTTGAACAGCATGTTGGAAAAGCCATAAACCGCATTCACCGGTGTGCCGTCTGCCCGTGTCATAGGGGGCAGGGCGTGATAGGCCCGAAAGATGTAGGATGATCCATCAATCAGGTATAGATGCGGCTGTGCGCTTTCCTTTTGGGGCATATGGTCTTGGCCTATGTGCCCCCAAAGTGCGTGAGGGCTCTAATGATCAGGATTTATCGGATGGTCCGCCTTCCAGAATGAAAAGGCGATCACAGTAAGGGCATTCTACTTTGCCTTCGTCATCCATGGTAAGATAAACAAGGGGATGCCCAAGGGCACCTTCGTCCCCGTCACAGGAAACCTTTTTCGTGGAAACAGTTTTAGTTTCTGGTGCTTCTACCGTCATGGCTTTAATCTCTTAACTTAATTAGGAACAACCCTATATAACCAAGGTACCCATTGGCGACAAGCAGATGAATGCTGTTATATGGATATTCTTTTGGTAAAAGAGAGCCCGAGGCGAGGGTGAAGGATTGAATAGTGAGCAGAAATGCAATTGAAATCAGCGGATTAACCAAGGTTTACAAAGGACGCAAAGGGTCCCCTGATAAACTGGCACTGAATAAGATGGACCTGAATATTCCTCAGGGTTCCATGTTTGGCCTGTTGGGGCCAAATGGCGCTGGTAAGTCCACCACAATCAATATTCTGGCAGGCCTTGTGAACAAAACCAGTGGGACGGCTAATCTCTGGGGTTTTGATATTGATAAGAACCCCAGGAATGCCCGGGCTAATATTGGTGTGGTGCCGCAGGAGCTGGTATTCGATGCCTTTTTCACCCCACGGGAAATGTTGGAAGTGCAGGCGGGCATGTACGGTGTGCCTGCCAGTGAGCGCCGCACAGAAGAGCTTTTGAAGGCAGTGCATCTGTATGACAAGGCCGATGCCTATTCCCGTACGCTGTCTGGCGGTATGAAGCGTCGTCTTCTGGTGGCGAAGGCCATGGTGCACAATCCGCCTATTCTGGTGCTGGATGAACCAACGGCTGGTGTAGATGTGGAGCTGCGCCAGCAATTGTGGGATTATGTGAGAGAATTGCACGCCCGCGGCACGACAATTGTGCTGACAACCCATTATCTTGAGGAAGCGGAAACACTTTGTGATACAATTGCGATCATTAACCACGGCGAGTTGGTGGCGTGTGAACCCACAACACAGCTTCTAAAACGGGTTGATGAAAAAGAAATTGTGATAGAAGTGGCCTCAGAGTTATCTGAGGTGCCGATGGCCCTGAAGCCCTTTAACAGTGAGTTGCAAGGTAAGCATAAGTTAGCGGTTAAGATAAGTCAGGATTCGGCAAATGTTGGTCAAGTGTTGGCGGCTGTTCAGGCAGCGGGGCTGACCATTAATGACATATCAACCAGCGAAACAGACCTTGAGGATATATTCTTGCAATTGACGAGCAATAAAAAGGATACCGGCGCATGAGGCGCACATATGATGTGGTCATAGTTGGTTCTGGTGCTGCTGGCCTTACGGCGGCCTTGCGACTCGCCCCCTATATGCGGGTGGCGGTGCTCTCGAAAGGTCTGATGTCGGGTGGGGCAACGCGCTGGGCACAGGGCGGCATTGCTGCTGTGCTGGAAGCAACAGACAGCATTCAATCTCATATTGATGATACACTTGTGGCAGGTGCTGGTCTGTGCAGCGAAAAGGCGGTGCGTTTTGTGGTGGAACGCGGCCGTGAAGCAATTGAGAATCTCATCGCCATGGGGGTTGCCTTTGACAAGGTGAATACACATCATGAAGATGGATATGACTATCACCTCACCCGTGAAGGTGGTCATAGCCATAGGCGAATCATTCATGCTGCTGATGCAACAGGCAAAGCGGTTCAGCAAACTCTGAACGAACAGGTGAAGGCGTCGCCTAATATTGATGTTTTTGAAAATCATGTGGCGGTGGATATTATCACCAACAGGCACCTGCAAGGCAAACCAGCCTATAATGATCAGGCTCATGGTGTCTATGTGTTGAACATTGAAAAAGGCATTGTGCAGACCTTTTCAGCGCGGGCCACTATTTTGGCAACAGGCGGTGCCGCGCGTGTGTATCTCTATAGCTCTAATCCTGATGCCAGCACGGGCGATGGTATCGCCATGGCCTGGCGGGCTGGGTGTCGGGTTACGAATATGGAATTTAATCAGTTCCACCCGACCTGCCTTTATCACCCTGATGCGAAAACCTTCCTGATCACCGAAGCCATGCGTGGTGAGGGAGCGGTGCTGCGGGATAAAGAAGGCCGCCGCTTCATGCTGGAGTATGATGAACGGGCAGAACTGGCGCCGCGGGATATTGTGGCGCGGGCGATCGATAGTGAAATGAAGCGCACCGGCCAGGAATGTATGTGGCTGGATATCACCCATAAAGATGCGGATTTTGTGATTTCGCACTTTCCGACCATTTACCGACACTGTTTGTCACTGGGAATTGATATCACTAAAGATTACATCCCTGTGGTGCCTGCAGCTCATTATACCTGTGGCGGAATTCATGTGGACCTGAGCGCCAAAACGGAACTGGACAGGCTTTATGCTGTGGGGGAATGCGCGCATACCGGCCTGCACGGGGCGAACCGTATGGCGTCAAATAGTCTCCTTGAGTGTTTTATCATGGGGCGGGCGGCTGCGGATGATATTCTCAAGCGTGCGGAAGAGAGCCTTGGTACACCAGCCCTTGCGCGGGACTGGGATGAAAGCAAGGTAACGGACTCTGACGAGGAGGTTGTGGTCTCTCACAACTGGAAGGAATTGCGCCGTTTCATGTGGGATTATGTGGGCATTGTGCGCACGGATAAACGCCTTGCCCGAGCGAAACGCCGGGTGGACCTGCTACAAACAGAAATTCAGGAATATTACGGTAACTTCCGTGTAACGGCTGATTTGCTGGAACTAAGAAATTTGGTGACAGTGGCTGATCTGATCGTTCGTTCTGCGCAGATGCGAAAAGAATCAAGAGGTTTGCATTATACGGCAGACTATCCGGAGATGATAGCGGATGTAAGGGACACCACCCTGATACCGTTTGGGCGCGTTGTATCTGAAAGAGTGGCGTAATCGCCAAATCAAAACAGCCCCTCAGTTATGAGGAGCTGTTTTTGAAAATCTAAAAATCAGGCGTGTTTGTCTTACTGAAGAGACCAGTTCAGTGGCACTACGAAAGATAACTCGGTTTTGCCAGCAGGTAGTGCAGGCAGCGGATTCAGCTTTTCAATAAGCTTTGGAATTTCGTTATCCAGAACGCTTTCGCCAGTTTCCTGAACAATTTCATGGTTTGTAATAGAACCATCAGCAGAAACTGTCAGGCGAACCTGAGCACGACCTTCGATTTCACGTGCCAAAGCTGCACGAGGATATTTTTGGTTCTTTGCTACAGCTTTTGCTACTTTACGAGACCAATCAGTCATCGCATCAGCAGACAGAGGGCTGAATGTAGCGCCTACAAAACCAAGAGCAATAATTGCTGCAATTACCCGATTAAACTTTTTAGACATTCTTCTATCCATTTTAAAATTTTCCCAACCTGATCTTGGACCGCCTCTTCCCACCTCGGCACATTCCCAAGTTCTTGAGCCTATTTATACAGAGCGGCTGTTAACTACTGGTAAGCAAAAGGATAAAATTTTATGTAAATTGAAGATAAATATATAACTATTTGATTTTTATGTTCTTTTTTTGTTTTGTCATCATGATTTTTTTTAACTATAGGGAGTTTTTGGCTTAGGAAAATGCAGTTTTTCAGCAAAAACTTATTAAATTTAATGAAAAAAATAACAAAATTTAACGGCTGTACTGTTAAGCAATCAGATGATTCATGTAGATGCATTATCGGGCTTCTGTAAAAGCAAATAGCCATCTTCTGCACGAGAGAAAGTCACGCGGTTTGCCTTTGCAACGGCGGCTTCCAGCTTCTCAATGGTGGTGGGTTTCACAATATAGTCCAGCGCACCTAGTGATTTTGCTTTTTTGATATCTTCTTGATAGGGCGAAGTGGAACACATCACGATATTAATGTTCTTGAATTTCTCATGTTTTTTCACTTTTTCCAGGAATTCAAAGCCATCCATCACTGGCACATTAATATCCAATAGTATCAGATCAACATCTGGTACGTTGCCATTTTCGATCAGGGAGAGGGCTTCAGCACCATTACCAGCCACATGAAAATTGCATTTCAGGCGTTTTTCTCCCATGAGCATGATGCGGGTTAGCTCTACGTCAAGAGGGTTATCTTCAATAAGAAGCATGTTCGCCAATCGCGGAGGGCTTTTATCACCATTTACCGGAGCGTCTAACATATCTTCTCCTGAAGGTGATAGAGCATCCGTGTGAACAGGTAGTGAGAAATAAAAAGTGGCACCCTCAGATTCTTGAGATGTGCACCATATTTTGCCGCCGTGGCTCTCAACTATCTTTTTACAGGTTGCTAAACCAATGCCTGCCCCTTTCTGCTGTTGCTGGATCAGCCGAGTGAAAGGGGCAAATATCTTGTTTAGATTTTTTTCTTCGATGCCGGGGCCATTGTCTTGCACAAAAAAAACATTGTAATTATTTTGGTCCTCAACACCTATCTTGATACAGGCATATTCCTTATCACAATATTGTACGGCGTTGTGAATAAGGTTTTGAAATAGCTGTTTTAGATGTGTTTCATTGGCATAAACATTAGGGAGTGCACCAAATGTGATCCGGGCCTTTTTTTCCTCGAGTGTTTTGGTCAGATTAGCAAGCACATCACTGATGATATGTTGTGTGTTGCAAACAGATAAGTGAAGTTCTTCTCCATCCAGCATGGTATAGGAGTGCACAGTTTGTACTAATTGCTCCATGTTGCTCGAGGCTTTTTCAATATACTCCAGATAGCGTCTGGCTGTTTGAGGGAGTTCCGGAACACCAAGGGCCAATCCCAGAAATGATTGAATGGCGCGAATGGGCTCTTGCAGATCATGGGCCAAAGCGCGAGTAAATACGGCTAGTGAGTCTCTCTGGTCCTCAATGCGTTTTTGCATCTGACACCATTCTATCGCGCCCAAAACCAGCTTGGGCAAGGAATGCTCACTAATATCAGATTTGACAACATAATCCTGGGCACCCTCTTTCATGATCTGAACCGCGATGGATTCATTGCCCAGCCCTGTCAGCATAACAACTGGCATATAGGGATATTGGTCCCTGATTTCTTTCAGAACCTCGATGCCATCTCTACCAGGTAAAGAATAATCCAGTAAAACACAGTCAGGTATATGGCTTTCCACAAGCGTGACCCCCAATTCTCCAGAGCCAGCTTCCAGAAACTGAAATTCTTTTCCCGTTTTATCAGCAGACAAACAGCGCCTGCATAGCCGTCTGTCGTCAAGGTTGTCGTCAATGATTAAGACTTTTATCGGGTCTTGAGTGGTCATGCTGTTACCCTACATTCTCGGTAGAAGGGCTAATTCAAACCAATAGTCTTTCAGACGTTTAATTGATTCCAAAAGGGCGTCGAAATCGACAGGTTTTTGGATGTAAGTACTGGCACCCAATTTATAGCAAGTGTTGATATCCCTCTCATCCTGAGATGTTGTCAGGATAATGACAGGGATGGGTCTAAGCGTTGGTTTTTGCTTGATCAGCTCAAGTGTTTGCTTGCCATCGAGGCCAGGCATATTCAGGTCCAGCAGAATGAGGGCTGGCCGAGCTTTGGGATGGTCTGAAAATTCTCCCTCATTTTGTAGATAGTCCAACGCGCTTTGCCCGCTTTTGCACCACTGCAAGGGGTTTTTTAGGAGGGCTTTTTCGAAGCTCCGGGCGGTTGCCCGATAATCATCGACGTTATCTTCAATGAGCAGAATGGTGGGGAGGGAAGCCATAGGGTTCATTTTCTTTTCTGTTAGGCAGATAGTTTGAGAGAAGTAGGTTGAGTTTCTTCTTGTTCCGTTCTGTCTGGCAAAGGCTGCGATTTCAGTGTGAAATAGAAAGTGGTGCCTTGACCAAGGCTGGAGTCGATCCAGATGGTGCCGCTGTGCCGTTCTACTATTTTTTTGACAAAGGTCAGCCCGACGCCGGTGCCGCGTTTTGTATCATCTTCTTCATTCAGTCGTTTGAATATCCGGAAAACGTCATTCTGGAACTCTTTTTTGATACCGATACCATTATCTCTGACATAGAAAACATTATCTTCTGTTGTATTGTTGCGGTTGACAGATTTTTTAAACCCAATTTCAATATATTTCTGGCTGTTGTCGTTATATTTGATGGCATTACTGATGAGGTTCCGGAACAGTTCAGTGACCTTAGGCTTGTCACAGGTGATCGTCGGGAGGTTCTCTTGAGTTTTCAGGGCGATATTTTCTGCCTGAATTGTTTCCTGCATCGTTGTTGCAATATCATCTATCACAGCTTTGATGTCAGTCTTCTGGACAGCGAGGGCCTGCCTGCCTAAACGCGAGAAATATAGCAGGTCATTGACCAGTTGTTCCATGCGTTGGGAGAGATATTGCATGCGTTCCAACATGCTAACCCCTTCTGCATCCAGCTTGTTCTGATAATCCTCCTGAAGGAAACGCGCATTATTAAACAAGCCTCTGAGCGGTTCTTTCAGGTCATGAGAGGCAATATAGGCAAAGTCATCCAGTTCTTTGTTGCTACGGGTCAGTTCGGCTGCCGCTTTTTGCGTCTCTTTCAACAGGCGCTGGGTGTTTGCTGTGGCAGCAATATCCCTGATTATGGCACCAATGTTGAAACATAATTGCTCCAGAATAGCTTTTTGTGCGGGTGTAAATGGCTTTACGCTGGCCAGTTCAATAACCCCGGCAAGGTCATGTTTATATACGACTGGTAATATAATAATATGCGAGGGAGATATAGTGGTCAGTGACGTTGATATATGTTCGGCGAAATCCGGTTTTACATCGACCAATTTCATTGTTTTATCAAGGGCCGCCTGGCCGACAAGGCCATCACCAAATTTAATTTTCTTTGAGATATTATCTTTTTCTGTGATTCCATAACCGCCGGTATATATAAGCTCCTGTTGATCATTTGGCGCATCAGGGTCTAGGAACTTGTTGTTCACATAAAGGGCTCCAAGCTGAGCATTGGCCAGGGCAGCAAGGTCTGTCATCAACACAGCGGTAAGAGCTTCAAAATCCCTGAACTCAAGCATGACATTGGAAATGCGAACCAGATTCTCCTTAATCCAGTCTTCATCTCTTTTTTTGTCCATCAGGGTTTGGAACTCCCGGGAGAGAATGCCAACTTCATCATTGGGCGCATCAGGAAGGGCAATATGTTTTTCGCCCCGGCGATACCGAACCATTGCAACCGCAATTTGCTTAAGGGGGTGCACAATCAGGCGTAAAAGGAAAATAGCCATGCAGATAACAACACAGGCGACGGCCAGTGTGAGATAGAAACCTTTCCGCTCCACTTTTTCAATAGGGCCAGCCACCTCCTTATAAGGGGCTTTCAGGATAATGGAGAGGTAGGCATCCTTATTCAGGTCATTATAGTGGAACCGATGGAAAGAGGTAATAAGACCATTGTTCTTATTTTTAGGTAGAATCGTGTGGAAGTTTTGTTTCTGCTGGGGAGAAAGCTCAAAGATTTCCGGAAAGTCGTTTTGAATTCTTTGCGTGTGTTGCAGGTCATCTGCATATAATTTGCTGGGGTCATCATGGTAAACATAGCTGCCCTTCTGGTTCGCTATATAGAGAAGTCTGTTTTGGGCAATATGTTTTTCAACACCGCGCAACATGGAGGTAAAGTTGGCATTAATAATGATAATGCCAAAAACATTCCCTTCTTCATCGTAAACAGGTGTTCCTGCTCGAATCACGGGGGTATGGGGCTCAGATATCTCCCCATGTTCTTTATTCAGTTCAACTTCAGAAAGGTAAACTTGGTTATTCTGTAGGTTGACTGTTTGTTTGAAATAGGACCTGCTGCCGTTTTCCTGTAATTCCGTTTCTGGAATGGGTTTTATTACGCCGTTAACCCTGTCAACGCGTAGCAACTCTTTGCCATTATTAACCAGGCCAATATACCGAAGCTGAATATAATCAGGACGGATTGCCAGCATTTCCGAGAAGATAGTGGATAATCGTATAATCCATTGTTCCTGCGTGGACTTATCAAGCTGATCATAGCCATTATTTTTTTTGGCTCTGATCAGGCCTTGAATAGGGGGAGTATGGTTCAGGAAGCGCGTATCCCACTTTAATTGGTCAATTTTTGCACCTAAAGGATATTGAAAAACGGTCGCTTCTTGCTGCAGGCTTCTGGTGGCTTGTTCAACTAGAAGGGTTTCATTGCCTTTGGCGTAAATATAATTCAGCCCCAGGCTGGTGATTGCAACAAACAGGGCCACCAAAATAGATATTTTTGTGGTGATAGAGAATTTAGATATCATTCCATTCTCCCTGTTCCAGTAACCATGAAGATTATAGTAAACAATAAAAAAGACAACCAATGAGTGTCTTTTTCTGCCAATACATAAATAATACTAATATTGTAGGATTAATGATCACTTAAAGATTGGATGGCTTTTTAGCGCAGAAAATAGGCACAGTTACCAAGTAGGGGTATGCGAATACATCGGTAATAATGTGTGAGAAATATTTTTTGTGAGAAAAGTGGTGCCCAGGGGCGGAATCGAACCACCGACACGCGGATTTTCAATCCGCTGCTCTACCGACTGAGCTACCTGGGCATCGTGCGGGCCAGCTTTGTGGCCACCAGCGAAGGGGCTTTTAACCAAAATTACATAGGCTGTCCAGCGTTGATTTAAAAAAATCATATGCTTAGGGGTGATTTAGCCGATTTACGAACAGGCTGCAGATACGGCTTTCTGCATGCGCCCTTTATTCAGGGCGTGTATGGCTGTCGGTGTCCTCAAGGTCTGAGGGGATATCTGTATCACCCGGCAGCACATAGCTGCCATTAAACCAGCGGCCGAGATCGACATCTGCACAGCGTTTGGAGCAGAAGGGGCGATACTCTTCTGTCGTAGGTTTGCTGCATTCAGGGCACTGTTTCTGGGCCATGTGAGGATCCCTTCTTTCGGTTAAGACAGTTTTACATCCGGCTGTGCTGCGGGTTCCAGTTGAACCTGTCGCTGTGTCTGCTCCGTAAGCTCTTTTATGATATAATCATGCTGCTCTAGCCAGTTGAGCGCGGCTGAGGGGGCAGAAAGCGCGAGCTTGCCCGGCTCGGCACGTTGCCCGAGCATAACGGCCTGACGTATCAGTTGCAAGGCAACAGCATCAGGCCGGTCAGTGGCGGCGTGATGCCGGGTTAGTCGCTGCCTGAGCGAAAGACCGCGTCTTTTTCGGCTGAATTCCACAAGGCCAAAGGTTGATATGCCGGTATGTTGCACGGGCACAGGGTCATCCCTCAGGGCTGTGTCCAGTGTGTTCATCAAATCCCGGGCAGCGCCTTTGGCCGACATGTCAATGAAATCCACCACAATCAGGCCACCAATATTCTGGAACCGCAAATGCCAGGCCGTGGCCAGGGCAGCTTCCAGATTAACGATCAGCTTGGCCTCGCCTGCATTTCGGCCTTTCAAGGCACTACCCATATTCACATCAATCGCGGTGAGGGCCGGTGTTTCGGTGATGGATATCCAGCCGCCTGAGGGCAGGTGAATTTTGCTGGCCAACGCCTCCTCAATGGCCTCGTTCACCCCATGCGCCTCAAAGAGCATTTCTGTGCCTTTATAAAGCTGTAAGCGGGGCGTGAGGTCAGGCCAGAACTTGTTTGCTTGTGCTTTCAGGGTAGCGAGGGCTGCGCCTGTGCCTACCAGTATGGGGTCATCGCCGTCTGGGGCGTTCAAAAGGGCTTGCTCTGCCGGGCTGAAACTATGCACCAGGCCGGGCTTATCCTGAATGGGTGTGTTGATAACG
>JBNKGK010000015.1:0-19859 GCA_050289785.1 Kordiimonas sp. | reverse complement strand
AACAGATTCGATACCTACAGGCAGGTGCCAGTGCAGGCCAGGGCCTGTAGACTCTGTCCACTCCCCAAAACGCAGCACAACAGCCTGCTCATTTGGCTCCACACGATAAAGGCCACTGGCGAGCCACAACCCAAGGATAACAAGCAGAACAAGACTGATACCGCCTTTACCCCCAGGCAAAGCCTGCCTCAGCTGATCCTGGCCTTTACGGATAAATTCGTCCAGATTTGGTGGCTCGGAACCACCTCTGCCGGGGCCATTACCCCACGGGTTAGGGCGTTTGCCATCACCATTATTTTGCCAAGGCATAAATTCCTCCGCTATATGCCACCCCGGAAAGGGCAATTAAGCCTTTCCGCCGGGAAAAGACCATGTCTTGTTTAGCTATATATGGTAGGGACAGGGCGGCTGCAATGCCAGTGGCCAATAATTCGTGATTTTTAAAGAGGTTTTTATGTCAGATGCCCTCAAAAAAGCTGTTTATGACGCGCTGGATACAATTTCATCGCCTTATGGTGGCGGAACCATCAGGCAAGCGGGGCTGGTCAGCGCTGTTATTATCGATGGTACCAATGTGGGCATTGTGCTGGATTTTGGAGACAGAAAACCAGAGAACACTGAAAGCTTGCGAGCCAAAGTGGAGGCAATCGCCCAAAATGTTGAGGGCATCGCAACGGCCAATGTTGTGATCACATCCGCGCGCCCTGCGGCCCCCGCCCCCACACTGGAACGCAAAGCCCCGCCACCGCCCACACCAACCCCCATTGAAGGGGTGAAAAATATTATCGCGGTTGCCAGCGGTAAAGGGGGTGTCGGCAAATCCACTACCTCGGTTAACCTGGCGCTTGCGCTACAGAGCTTCGGCCTGAAAGTTGGTGTCCTGGATGCTGATATTTTTGGCCCCTCCCTGCCCACCCTTCTGGGTGCGAAAGGACGGCCCGAAATTGAAAACAAGATTATGCAGCCCGTTATCGCACAGGGGCTGAAGATTATGTCGATCGGCTTCCTTCTGGATATAGATCAGCCAGTGGTGTGGCGCGGTCCACGGGTGATGGGCGCTACTCAGCAACTGCTTAAGGAAGTGGCCTGGGGGCCACTGGACGTGCTGATAGTGGATATGCCACCGGGCACAGGGGATGTGCAGTTGACTATGGTGCAGCAAGCCCCTCTCTCTGGTGCAGTTATCGTTTCCACCCCACAAGATCTGGCACTCATTGATGCCCGCAAAGGCCTTGCCATGTTCCGCAAAGTAGGCGTGCCTATTGTTGGAGTGATTGAGAACATGAGCAGCTTCCACTGCCCGCACTGCGGCACGGAATCTCATATTTTTGGCCATGGCGGGGCTGAAGAAGCGGCTGCCGAACTGGGCCAACCCTTCCTTGGCCACATCCCGCTGGATATGGCCGTTCGTGCCAATTCAGACGCGGGCACCCCAATTGTAACGAAGGAGCCGGATAACCCGATTAGCCAAGCTTATAAAGATATCGCTGCAAAGGTCCATGCGACCCTAAAGCTTTAGGCGCGTCCATAGATAACCCATGCATAGGCAGGCTGGTCGCCTTCTCGTGCGTGGCTTTCGCGGCTCACTTCTTTCCAGTTAGTCTCGTCAATGGCCGGAAAGAAGGCATCGCCATCAACAGTGAGGGCAACCTCAGTAATCACCAGTTTGTCGGCCAGGGGCAGCGCCTGCTCATATATCTGTGCGCCACCAACAACCATAATTTCAGGCGCGCCTGAAGCCATTTCCAAGGCTTCTGGCAAACTGCCAGCCGTTTCTACCCCATCAGCTGACCACGACGGATTATGTGTTACCACAATGGTGCGCCTGCCCGGCAATGGCCTCCCAATAGATTCGAAGGTCTTACGCCCCATGATCATGGGTTTGCCCATGGTGACAGATTTAAAAAACTTCAAATCTGCAGAAAGATGCCAGGGCAGCGCGTTATCTTTGCCAATCGCCCTGTTCTCAGCCATGGCAACAATAATGGAAACGGTCATAAGACAGGCCTTGTAGTAGATGAAACGAAAACGGAGCCAGACCCTAAATCATCAGGCAATCTTCGTCATCCTCAATTTTCGCTTCCTCGAGAGGAAGATGGACATGAACTGTGGTGCCTACCCCAATAGCACTGCGAACATTGATGGTGCCACCCATTCTATCCACAAGCTCACGACAGATAGCAAGCCCAAGGCCAACACCGCCATGCTTGCGCGACAAGGCTGTATCAACCTGAGTGAAACGATCAAACAAACTCGGTAATTTATCTTCCGCGATGCCCACGCCGGTATCTTCCACCTCGATCACCCAGCCCCTTTTACCATTTTTATAGGGCCGGCAAAAAAACCTGAGTGTCACCTGCCCCTTGCTGGTGAACTTGATCGCATTATTTATAAGGTTAATGAGTATCTGACGCAGGCGCAGTTCATCTCCCCATATATATTGGGGCATATCTGGTGCAATATCTGAAACTAGACCAATGGATTTGCCAGTCGCCTGCTGAGCAAGCAAACTAATGACCCCTTCCATAAGAGGACCTATTTCCACGACCTTTCTATCAATGTTGATCTTGCCCGCTTCAAGTTTAGCCAGATCCAAAATTTCATTAATCAAGCTGAGAAGGTGTGATCCACTAGCATGGATGTCTCCCGCATAATCCTGATAGCGCTTGTCCCCCAGGGGACCTAAAACCTGTTCTTTAAGCAACTGGGAGAATCCTAGAATAGCGTTAAGAGGTGTGCGCAACTCATGGCTCATCGTCGCGAGAAATTCTGATTTTGCCCTATTGGCTGTTTCAGCTAACTGTCTAGCATCTTCCACATCTTTATTCAGCTCCTGAAGCATCTTATAGTGATCTTCAAGTTCCTTATGGGCCTCCTTCAGTGCCCTGGTTCGGCGATTAACAATTTCAGCCACCTTATTAGCCCGTTGAGACTGCAGCCAGATAGCCAGAAACAATAAAAATGTTAAGGATGCACCTATGATAGCCGTATAAACCGGCCCTCGATGACCAGCAAGAAAGGCAGCCAAAGGAGCCGAAGTAGTCACCTGCCATTGCATCAGGCCAATTTGCAGCAACATGGGAGCAGAGCTTAGGTGCTCAGTGCCCTCATGGGCATCGCCCAATATTTTTCCTCCCCCTGAAACAATAACCCCCGGCACCTCCATCCCGTTCCACGATGCGGCTACATGCAGGTCCAAAACGGTCAGGTTATCCATCTTCACTATGGAGCGTACCAATGCCATCGCATCCAGTACCTGGATAAAAAGAGCATCTTGCCCATCCGCCTTTTCAAACGGCTCAACAAACACAAACACTGGCACCTTTTTGCCCTGAAACTTTAAAGCAATGGGAATAGCTGATGTGACCCCCTCATCCCGAACATTGTTTAAAAATATCTGAAATGTTTCACTGTCCTGAAGCCGTTTCGCCATATCCACTACAAAAGCTGATTTATCATCATACCAGATATTATTGAGTGCAAAACGTTGCCATCCCCATGGTTTTTCACCCAAAAACTCACTCGTTGGCATAGCAACAGAGAGTAAATATCTGTTTTTCCGCAGGGCCTCATGTTCAGAAAGAAAAAGATGCAGGTCTTTTTGTGGCTGTTCCGTTAGAGTTTCGTAATAATGATGATGGTTTCTTGCTGAGAGCAAATCATTGTTTACCCTCACTTCAAGGCGGTCCACCAATCGAGCAGTGGCATAGTCAAAATGTAATCTGGCCTCTGCATCACGGGCACGGAAAGCTTCATGGGTTGCCCACCACGTTATGAACCCACCGAAACCAACGACCATTATCATTAGAATGATCTGCTTCAGATCAATGTCACCGTCTTGTGCCACTCCGCTTCCTTGGTCAGTTCACTTATGCACCGTCAAACGGCGATCGGAGCCTTAATTGTTGGATGCGCCTGATATCCTTCCACCCGTATATCATCATATGTAAATGCAAACAGGTCGTTAACGTCAGGGTTTAACCACAGCTCAGGTAACTCCATCGGTTCACGGGTAAGCTGCAAATCTGTCTGTTCGATATGATTGCTATAGAGGTGTGCATCACCAAAAGTGTGAACAAAATCACCAACGTCAAGGCCAGATACCCGTGCAATCATATGTGTCAGCAGCGCATATGAGGCGATATTAAACGGCACACCCAAAAACACATCTGCACTGCGCTGATAGAGCTGACAGGAGAGTTTACCCTCAGCCACATAAAACTGGAACAGGCAATGACACGGCGGCAAGGCCATGTGGTCCACATCGGCCACATTCCAGGCCGAAACAATCAGACGGCGGCTATTTGGATTATTTTTTATCTGGCTCAACAGAGATGTGATCTGATCTACAGTCTGACCATCGGGTTTAGGCCAACTGCGCCACTGATGGCCATAAACAGGCCCTAAATCACCGTTTTCATCGGCCCATTCATCCCAGATGGATACACCATTATCTTTCAGATATTTTATATTGGTATCGCCTGCAATGAACCATAAAAGCTCATGCACAATGGATTTGATATGAAGTTTTTTGGTCGTCAGCAGAGGAAAACCATCCGCCAGATTGAATCTCATCTGATGACCGAAAATACTATAAGTGCCGGTACCGGTTCTATCTCCCCGAAAAACACCATCCGTGCGAATACGCTTCAATAAATCCAGATATTGCTGCATGCCACCCCACTAAACAAGTTGATACGCCCTTTGTTCAGCTATACGGCGTGGCTGCAGCAGAGGCAATAAGGTTGATCCCTTTTTCACAGAAAAGGGATCAAAACAGAGCTATTCCGGGTTTCCTGTTTATATAACTTGAGCAGGCCCATGCATATGGACATCACGTCCTGCATGTCTGGACAATATTTCCAGAGCCCGAGTCTCCTGATCAGAATTACCAGTGCGCACCCACAGCAGTAACCCACCCAGACCTTTTTCCGTATCCACGCGGGTTCTGTTTCTGGCAGAAGCTCGATGGGCATAATAGCCACCCAATCCCGCCCCGACTATGCCGAAGCCAATGACCATGCCAACAGTTTGTGGGAGCGTCATGCTGTGGCCTACCGCAATAACAAGGCCAGCCAGCAACAAAACATAAATTGGTATAACAATTGTCACCATAATGCCACTGGTCCTGCTATTGCTATCAACATAGGCTTTCCGTGGTACATGGCTGTCATCTTCCAACTCCTTCATATGGTGAATTGAGTGATGCAGGATTTCAGATACTTCATTCATAGGTGGCGGTCGGGAAATTGCGGCATTGGAAAATCCATGAATTTCCAGATCGTCCACTGCTTCCTGTAAATCTGTTTCCGTATCAAATAACGCAACCGCCTCACGCGGATTACCTCGGGGGCCGGTGTTACCCGACCATTCCCAGTGAAGAGAATTTGTCATGGCATGTCTCCGGATATGATGTGAGGGCTTCATTATGCCACAGATTCATCATTTCACCGAATCACAAAGATAAAATGCCTCATGCTGAAGGTAAGCTCTTTAATCTTAAGATAATATTCCCTATATTAGGGGGGCTGCTTCGGTAGCTATGGCGATAAACGGCGCATTGAGTAAGTATGGCGGACCCGGGGGCGGTACCCGGCGCCTCCACCAGGAGTGGCCAGAAAAATCAGGCACGGTAACCCGGCTGATAACTTCTGACCTTTGCTGATGGGGGCGAACTAGGATCGACGTGTACCCAAAGATGTAAGCCTTTCGCTCGGGACGGTACCGCCGTGATGGGCCAAATTTGATAAATGCTAACGACAATAACGTCGAGTACGCTGTTGCTGCGTAAGCGGTCATAGCTACTACATTTATAAATTCCTGAGGGTTGACTCCTTCAGGTGGGGGTTGGGCCACCTAGCAACAGAACGGCCCACTTATTTCTTCACACAATATTGTCAGTGCACCATCCGTCCTCGCCGTAGGTGGGGCATAGCCTGTTAACACGCGCATAAAAAGAGCCGCTAAGGCGGTTCCCCACCTTAGCGGCCAAGCCGTCCCTCATCACCGTCCTGAAAGTGAAAAGGGCACCAGAGTTCGTTAGGCTGCCAGTTCCTTCACCATTGCCTCAATTTCGGGCGGCAACAGATCCTGTGTTGCTTTCGGTGAAGAATCTGCATTTTCATCCAAAAGTTCCATTGGTTCGCGGCCATCGACCCAGCCAAGGTTTGGCCGGTGTACGCGGTAACCAATCAATTCTTGCAGCGCCACAGGGAAATCCTTGGCCACTTCAGGCGGATAGATCAGATACTGATTCTCAGACTGACGTAACCACCCCAGGCTATAGGAAATAACAAGGCCATCCCTTGTCGTGTCACTGACATTTGCACCCCCACAGTGCAGAAGCGATCCGACATAGAGAACAACGTCGCCCGCATCCATCTCGGCGTAATAAACATCATCATAATCTGGTTCACGAGTAACCTCATCCTTATGAGAACGAGGCCACAAACGTGTGCCACCATTTTCCTTGGAGAAATCACTCACCGCCCACATAGCATTAATCATGAACGGCACGGACCCATGCTCGATGGGAAACATCTCATCATCCCGGTGCGGTAATTGCTCCGTTTCGCCGGGGTGAATACGGATCGCCTGTGTCAGGTTAATCTGTATCCTATCACAATAATCTTTCATCAGGCTGTTCATCACACCTGTCACAACAGGGTGGGTTGCCAGCGCGTGGGACGCTCCAGACTTATTGAAAACCGCACCAAAACGCTTTGTCTGAAAGCCGAAGAAAAACCCTTCACAATTAGGATAGGATTCCAGATGCGGTGCCAAATCCCGCTGCACCCGAGCAAACGTTTCTTTCAGCTCTGGAATGCGCAGATGCACAAAACCTTCTTCACTCAAAATAGTCGCAATTTCTGCAACAGTGGCATCATCATTCTTATTGACGATATATGGTTTGATAGCTGTCATCATCCGCTCCCCTCATTAATGCCTGAATCTCTGCCTGTGTCAGCGCGAACACCCTGTCTTCAAAGCTTAAACCTGCTGTTGCATATAAAATTCTGGCGACTGCTCTACCTGCCTGGTCTCGCGACCCTCCAGGCTCACAAACTTCAAAACCTTCACTACGGCCTACGCCAGACACGTCCTCCACACCGTAAACAATTTCTTCCAAATCTTCCCTGCTCAGTTGAGTAAAGAGAAACAGAAGTTGGTCACACGCTGCTGAAAGGAAAGGGGCGCCATTTTGCGGCAACCGCTGGACCATTGCTTGTACACTGCTCATAACGCGGCCTCCAGAGGAAGTACCTCAGCCTGATGGGGCCTGTACATCACAGAGCCAGTGATAGAGCGATTTTCGCAAACTTTGTCGTAGGTGGCCTCATCCACAACAATCTTAAAAGCAAGGATAACTTCACCGTCCACCACTTCAGGCAGGCCAAGTGGCACCACATCCCACCCTGCTTTCAGAATGGTCGGGAACAACACCATGCTTGCGACACATGTCAACTCATCAATGCCTTCCCCCAGACAGTATTCGAGCAAACCACACACCAGCTCGCTCACTGTTCTGTCGCGCTCCAACATCATATGACGGCCTGTCAGGCTATAGAAACGGGATATCTCCCAGATCTTTTCCCCGGAAGGAACGCCACTGGCGCAAAGCGTTGGAAACAGTTCATTCATCAAATGGGCTTTGGTTGTCGGCAACAACCGCATGGCCCCTTTCAGCTTGCCCTGATCATCGATGGACATCAGGTAGATGGTGTCGGAACGATCGTACCTGTCACGTTCGATACCCTGCGGGCAATCGAGACTCCATCCCATCTTTTCGACAAAAACTTTATAGCGTTGCTGCCACAACTCTCGCATATGAGCACTATACTCTGAGCGATTGGTCTGGTTGACTACATGGATCATTCCATCCTCCTTCTGGTGTTGAGCAGCTGGAAGAATAATCCACCTTCTTATTAATTTGAGCTACTAGCCAAACAGACTATGTTTGTTTTTTAGGTAGTACCACACTACTTTAAGGAGATTTATCAATCAAAGAAGGCCTTCAAGACTGTTTGCATTCTCGTTGCAAACCCCAGTTTTCTCTTTGCATTTTCGATGTGAGTGTGCACCGTCACTTCCGAAATATTCAATATAATGGAAGTCTCCCAATCCGTTTTTCCGGCTACAACCCACCGTAAACACTCAAGTTCTCTCGGAGTCAGAGCTTTAGCTGGTGTACTTTTTTGGCGATCTTTCAGTGCGAATTTAGTCGCACTATCATGAAGATATATGCTCATCAAATGCACAGCCTTATGCACGGCCGGGTCCGCGATAATATCTGCTCCAACAACATTGACCGCGGCTGGATATGACCCAATCACGTGGATCGGTATAGTTATACCATAGCCAAGACCGGCATCTTCAGCCTCACCAACGAAGCGTTTTTGCTCTTTGGATAGTCCGGAAATGACCGAGTCGTCTGTCCATTCAAACGGTAAATTTTTGGATTTGGACACCTGAAGCACTCGATCTATGGTGTGGTATTGGCTTTGCAGGTAATGATCCCTCCAGCCTTTCGGATACACAGCCATAAACAACGCGTCATCAGGCATAGAGTCAAAATCCACACATGATACGCAGGAATAGTAATCAAAGCCCATTCCCTGAATAGCATGCAAAAAATCGTTTCCAAGCTGGTCCGAAGACAAGGCGTGTTTCGCCTTATCTGTAAAATCTACAGCGACTTCAAAAGCTTCCAAGCTCATAACAAATACCAAACAGCCCCAAACCACATGTTCAAAACCAACTACGAGCTGAATAGATCTACACCTCGTCCCCCATAAGACATCCGGATAGATGTACCTTTAAGTGAAAACATGCTTTAAAATGCATGCCCATCCCCTAAACAGACTATATTTGACTCAGGCGGTACGAATAATGCTACCTGTAGTGGATTAAATTCGATAGAAAGGCCTTGACCACCGCTTGAACACGGGTGTGAACCCCAAGCTTAACCTTCGCACTTTCCACATGGTTATGTACTGTGCGCTCAGAAATAGATAAAATGGAGGAAATTTCCCAATCTGTTTTACCGGCTGAGACCCATTCAAGGCATTCTATTTCCCGTTTTGTCAACTTAACAACAGGCTCAGGCTTATCCTTATTCTGGCTAGCAAGCTTCAGGGCTGCGTCGTGTAAATACACGCTCATCAAGTGTACCGCATGCTCTGCTTCTGGTGGCAAGTCCCGGTTTTCACCCACCACATTCACCGAGCCGGGAAGCGCCCCAACCACATGAATCGGGACAGTAATGCCATACAGAAGCCCGGCGTCCTGAGCTTCATCAAAAATTTCGTTCTGCTCTGGTGTAATACGCTGAGTAACAAAGGGAGCATCCCAGCTAAAGGGCATGCTTTGCTTCAGCGATATCTGAAGGATTCTATCCTGACGATCATATTGCTGCTCAAGATAATGGTTTGTCCAATCCCCGGGATAATCCGCTAAAAAAACAGCGCCTTCCGGAAGCTGGCCAAATTCTACGCAGGAAACACAAGCATAATGATTGAAACCCAAACCCTGGGTAGCCATATGGAAAGCCTTCCCAAGCTCATCCAAGTTACTTGCAGTCTTCGACTTCTCAATAAAGTCGAGTGCTAACTGAAAATATCCCAATTCCATGATCACTCAGCCGCAGGCAACAGCTCAATTCAGTACAAGAATACCAAATTTCATTTGCTCATGCCCAGCTTATTTCCTTTCGTTCAGCCTGCCCCAAGGCCCTATACCTAACAATCCACACACTTCAGAAGGTGTAGATGAATCCGAATAAAACATATTTTTCAAATACTAACACCGAAAAATAGCAACTTTTCCCGTAAATAACCAGCAACGATTATAACACGATGAACGTAAGGTCTGGATATGTTGGACAGATTAAATAGTGGTTCTACGTCCGTTTTCTGCTTCTTTTTCCATCAGGTTGGTACAAAAACGTGGGGCAAACAGCCATGAACGGCATGTTTTTCCTTCACGGCTGTCGAATCAGCCTATATAAGGGGCGCAACCAAGCATAAATATGGGATATACTGTTTCCTATGTCTGAAGTGTACATTGATTATGATGCGAAGGTACAGAATGCACTGAGAAGTGTTGTGCGTACCGTTCTGGAAGATACAGTGAGAGATGGCCTTCAGGGCGATCACCACTTTTACATTGCCTTCAAAACCCAAGCCCCCGGGGTGAACATTCCGGCGCATCTGATCAGCCGTTTCCCAGATGAAATGACAATTGTGCTGCAGCATAAATTCTGGGGCCTGAAAATTCATGAAGACTATTTTGAAATCGGCCTGTCTTTCAACCAACAACCAGAGCTGTTAGAAATTCCGTTCAGTGCTGTTGTTGGGTTTGTTGACCCCAGCGTTCAGTTTGCCCTGCAATTCCATGATTCTGAAACAGATGCAGATATCTCCATGGAAACCATAGAGGATGACGAGGAAGAAACTCTGGCTACCTCGCCTCAAAACAATATGGAAGTGGCAGAGATCAGCTCTAACGAGGACGGCGATAATGTTGTCACTCTGGACGCTTTCAGAAAAACCCCCAAGGCATAATCTGGCCTGCCTATCCGCACATCCAGGCAGGCTTAACATCCGTGACCCGTAAGGACATTTCCATGACTGAATGGACCTATTCAAAACTTTTTCAATTGAGTGAAGACAAAACCCCCTATCGCAAGCTGACGTCTGACTATGTTTCCATGGAAACCATCGGCGGCAAGGAAGTACTGAAGGTTGAAGACGAGGGGCTTGAGCTTCTCTCACGCACAGCTATGTCTGATATCGCGCACCTTCTGCGCCCTGGCCACCTGCAGCAGCTTGCCAATATTTTAAAAGACCCGGAAGCCAGCGAGAATGACCGCTTTGTAGCCACTGAACTTCTGAAGAATGCCAACATCGCCGCAGGTCGCGTGCTGCCCGGCTGTCAGGATACCGGCACTGCCATCATCATTGGTAAAAAGGGCCAGTATGTCTGGACAGACGGTGATGACGCCGCTCCGCTCACCAAGGGCGTGATGCGCACCTATACAGAAACAAATCTGCGCTACAGCCAGATGGCTCCTTTATCTATGTATAAGGAAGCCAACACCAAGAACAACACACCGGCACAGATTGACCTCTACAGCGAAACAGGCAATGAATATAAATTCCTGTTCCTCGCCAAAGGCGGCGGCAGTGCGAACAAAACCTTCCTGTTCCAGCAGACACCTGCCACCCTTCGGGAAGACCGTATGCTGGCCTTCCTTGAAGAGAAGATCAAAACACTTGGCACCTCAGCCTGCCCGCCTTATCACCTTGCTATTGTGATTGGCGGTCTTTCTGCCGAACAAAACCTGGCAACGGTGAAAAAAGCGTCTGCTCGTGATCTGGATAGCCTGCCAACAGAGGGTGATGCCACTGGCCGTGCCTTCCGTGATGTGGCCATGGAAGAGCAAATTCATAAAATGACACAGCAGATGGGTATTGGCGCGCAATTTGGCGGCAAATATTTCTGCCATGATGTGCGGGTAATCCGCCTGCCACGCCACGGTGCCAGCCTGCCTGTTGGTATTGGTGTTTCCTGCTCGGCTGATCGTCAGGTGAAAGCCAAAATCAACAAGGATGGTATTTTCCTTGAGCAACTGGAGGCAGACCCTGCCAAATATTTACCGGAAGTGGCAGCAGATAACCTCTCTGATCAGGTTGTGAAGATTGACCTGAACAGGCCGATGAAGGAAATTCTGGCAGAACTGACACAATATCCCATCAAAACACGGCTTAGCCTTTCTGGTACCATTGTCGTGGCACGTGATCTCGCCCACGCCCGCGTGCAGAAGCAGATTGAAGACGGCGCCGAAATGCCGGACTATTTCAAAAACCATATCATCTATTATGCAGGCCCCGCCAAAACACCGGAGGGCTATGCCTCTGGTTCCTTCGGCCCAACAACAGCAGGCCGGATGGACAGCTATGTTGGCCCGTTCCAGAAACTGGGTGGCAGCATGATCAGCCTCGCCAAAGGCAACCGGTCCCGCGAGGTAACCAAAGCCTGCGGTGAAAATGGTGGTTTCTACCTCGGCTCCATCGGCGGTCCGGCGGCCATTCTGGCGCAAAACAATATCAAAAAGGTGGAAGTGCTGGACTTTGAAGACCTGGGCATGGAAGCTGTTTGGAAAATTGAAGTGGAAGATTTCCCCGCCTTCATCGTGGTGGATGATAAAGGTAATGATTTCTTTAAAGATATCTAAACCGTTTCAGAGATGAACACTGATGAAAGGCGTCCAACCGGGCGCCTTTTTTATTCTTCCTCAGGCATGACCAGATCAAAAGGTTCATCCGCCATGGAAAAACCGTTCACAAGTATCTCAAGGCTGTGCTGACCAGGGTAATATTTGCGGGTGGTTATGGGCACAATGGCATGCTCTTTGTCTGCTTTCAGAGCCCCATTTTTATCCAGCCCCCTATCCTTCCATTTAAACACCTTGGCCAATGTTTTCCCACGCGCCTTCACAAAATGAACGGCATAATCAACCATCACCTGCTGGCCAGGCTCACCCCCGGAAAGCTCTATGGAAAAAGAAAGCTTGTCCCCATAGTTCACGATAGGTGTATGCACGTTCAAATCACAGTTCAGGCCCGGCACAGCATCATAACCAAAGACCTGCATGGCTTTATCATTGCCCTGCTTGAGAAGTGTGCGGCAGGCATGGCGCAGAAGGCGCTTCCTTTTCTCGTCTGCTCCTTCCATCCACTCTTTCGCGATATCTATCACCAGATCAGGGTGATCCTTGGCAATATCATTCAGGCTGTTGGCGACAGACCGGCGCACATATTCCTCCGGGTCATCCCTAAGGGCTTTTAAAAAAGGAATGATGGGAGCCGGGTCCTCAATAAATTCCTGCAACCGCATCCCCCAAGGCAAGCGCGGCCGCGTGCCTTCGCTCACCAGGCGGCGTACATGCCTGTTGGGGTCATCCACCCAGCCGTTGATCACCGAAAGCGTGAGATCACTATAATCATTCAGGAACGGACGAATGGCAAATTCTGCACTAAAACAGCGTGTTGCTTCTTTCAACAGCGGTAGGGCCTTTTCCGGCACATCATGGCCGCGCTCGGCAATCAGGTCAATCACGGGCCAGGCAGAAAAGCCAACCAAGCCGTCAGGCCCAAAGGTGCAGCCATCCTTTTCTGGATCCAGACTTGGATGCAGGCTAGCCAGAACCACCTCGGAAAAACTGTCAAAATCCGTTGGTAAGGTGGCTGACAGAGCCTCCATAATGCTGCGCACTCTAGCCTTCAATTCCAGGCGGTGCAGGCGGTCCAGCGCCAAGCTGAGAAAGCGGCTTCTGTCAAAATTTTTATCGATGCGCGCAAACAACGCTGCCATGTCTTCAATCATCTTTTGATTGAAATAGTCCTTGAACGGTTCTGGCATAGGCCTCCCTAGGCATACAAGCGGATACGAATTATTATTTTTACCAGACTCAGAACATGGAGGTCAAAACTCTTGACCCAAAAGAACACTACGGCAATATCATAACATGATAAACATTGAAGATGCCAAGTTAGAAAAACATTCTGTCACCATTGCGGGGCACAGAACATCCATTACGCTGGAAAAATGCTTCTGGCGGCACCTGAAAGCCATTGCAAAACACAAAAATCTCGCGATGAACGAACTTATTCGTCAATTAGATGAATCAAGGGCCGGGTCCCTTTCTGGTGCCTTGCGCGCATTTGTGCTGCAAACCCTGGAACAGAAACAAAATAAAGAGAATCACTAACCCCTATTTGGCTTTATTGGCTTCATGCTCTTTTTGATCCTGTGCTTTTTTCAGGCCAGATAACAACCCTATAGCACGGGAGAAAACAGCTGCCCCAGGGTTTTCATTGCCGACCTTTTCTTTGCCTGCAAGGTCTTTAAATAAGCTGGACCGCAGCTTTCGTTCCAGCCCGGCTATCACAAATTTTTCAAGCGCCCTGCTTTGCCAATTGGCCGTCGGCCCCGTGAGCGAACCACTATAGGCCACGGGTATCCTGGGGGCGTCCTGCGGGTCTGTCAGGTCAAGGCCCCCCTTCACATCAATGAGCTGATTGAGAAAATTTAACTGACCATCAAGCGCAAAAAGCCCCCAGCCACCTTTCGCCTGTAGGGTTTCCATCAGGGCAATGCCATTATCCACCGTGAAGGCAGCATCCAAACTGTTGAAGGATGTCTGTCCACCTCTCAAAGTTTCGCCAATGGTGGAAAGAAAAGCCGTGCTGGACTTTGCCTCACTCATGCTTTGCATCAGTTTGGGCACGGAAAGAAACTTCAGCACACCAACCTTGCCGTGCATCTCGCCTCGGCCCTTCAGCGCTTTCAGCAACGCTGACTGGGTTTTCCCCACCGTTTCAAAGGAAAAATTCACCTTTGTCTGAGCCGAGGCAATGGGGGCATATCCCTCAGCCTTCAGGAAAGCTGCCAGATCAAGCTGATCCGCTTTGAACGTGCCTGTTAAATTTGGTTTGCCCGCTCCCGTAATCGCCAGACTGGCGTCAGCGGGAGCACCGTTTACCTGTGCGCCATTCCCCAGCTGCAGGCTTACATTGCCTTTTGTGACGCTAAATTTGGCATTGGGTGCCTGCAAGCGCTGGCCTGAGAACATGATATTATCAAAAGAAAGAGCAAGCTCCCCATTCAAATCACCAAGGGTATCAGGAATAATCTGAGGATCCGCATCGGTTGGTTCATTAGCGGCCACCTTATCGCCCGCAAACGCATGCTGATATCCGGCAATCGTCAGCTTCCCGTCAAAGCTTTGATCCGCCTTCACCAGCATATGACCATCCACCGAGAGAGGCCCGTTACTCAGTTTCAGCGTTTGCACGGTCCAGACCTCGTCCTTAAGGCTGGCCCTCACCTGCGCTCTGATCGGCTCTTTGGGCGCTGGCATTTGTATCATCGTCAGGCCAAAGCGCTTCACCGCCTGCCTGGCCGTGGCATGGTCATAGGCGGCCTGAACCTGCATTTCATCACCCGCAACAGATCCATCTGCAATCAACTGGCCTCCCGCCACACGCCCACTGACGCGGAAAGCTGTCTTTTGCTGCGGCGATGCCGCCTCGGCGCTGAAGGTCAGCGCGGCATCGATCGCCTGTGCATCAGCAAGCCCCATAAGCCTCGCAAGCCTCGCCATATTATCATGGGAGAAGGTGCCCTGAACTGTGTAACGGTCAAGGCCTCTCTCTTGCACGCTCACGCTGCCACTGGCTGTCAGGTCAGCATTTTTTTGGCTCACTCTGGCAGAGAAGCGCATATCAGACAAAGGGCCTGTAGCAGTTAACTCACCATCCAGCTTGTCGGTGCCAAGGGCTTTCAAATAAGGCGTGTAATCAGAACTGGCCGTACGAACAACAGGAAGCCCCCAGCCCTCCATCGTGGCCTTGGCATCCACCAGCCAATCTTTCCCTTGCTCTTTAAGGCTGCCAGACGCACTGACTGTGCCGCCATTCTGTGACACAAAGGCTTTTGAAAGGGTCAGGCTTTTTGCATCCATGCGCCCCTTGATATGCAGGTTCTGATATTTCTTGCCGCGCCAGAACATGGCATCGGCTTTGGCATCAAAACCAAGGGCGATGGCGGGTAAAGCAAACTTCTGTGGAGGTGACGCCTTACTTTCTACCATGTAGGCATCCAGATTAAACTGATCCACCTGCAGGCTCGCTTTTATGGGCGTGTCACTGGCCAGACCACCGGAGAAAGAGGCCGCAACAGCCATGGTATCCACCTGCCCAGTTACATTGCTCACCTGCCATGCTGTTTCTGTCAGTTTCACATCGGCCGAGATATCCGCTGTCGCAAGCCGTCCCGGCTGCACGGAACCTGTCACATCCAGCCCAGCTAAAAGCAGTACTTCCTGTAAGTTACCTGATGAAAAACGAAGCTTACCTTGGCCCCCGTGCGAAAGGCCAAGCTTGCCAGAGAAAGCAACATTACTGCCGCCAGGCATTAACCCCTGAAGACGGTTCAGATAAATACCATCACTAGCAAACCCCACCGTAGCATCCAGTTGCTGCACCAGCCCGCCTTCCAGCTTCACCCCTTCAACGGAGATATCGAGTGCCCCCTTGAAAGGAAGAGTAACAGGCTCAGACGGTTTGGCAGGGGTAGCTGCAGGAGATGCCTCCACCGCTTTCAACCATGGTTCAATATCCACAATACCCAAAGATAGCCCACCAGCGATATGCCACTGCTGTTGTTTCTGGGCGAGTGTCACATCCAGCCTGCCATGGGTATCACCAACCGTTATATTCCGCGACATGGCCTTCAGCACATCCCCGGCCAGTTCAAACTGTGTATCCACCTGAAACGGCACACTAGGCACAGCTGCCACACCTTGTTGCATCGTCACAAGCTTCTGGCTGGCAGCAACAAACTGATTGAGGTCAGCCCCCCTTATCTGCAAGCGTCCACTACTCTCCTGATCACCCAATCTGCCAGCAACCGTGATATTAGTTGCTGCGATCACTGCATCTGTTTTAAAGGCCATTCCCTCACCGGAGGGGACCGGCCTCATACGGCCGGCAAGAGCAATCTTTTCACCAGAGGTGATAAAGCTGCCGTCCCACTCAAGAGGCCCACTTGGCAATGTACCCGCCAACTGTAAGGCCAAACCCTCGAGTATCCTTACATCACTATTGAGCGGCAAAATGGTGATATGCCCGCCTGTCACATGCAGACTGTTCAGTTGCACGGAAGAAGGCTGACTTTCGCTCGCATCTTTCTCCGCCTCTTGCGGCCACCCCTTCACCTGCCAGCTGCCACCCTCGCGTTCTTCCACCACAAGGCCCAAACCATCGAGGTTAAGCATCGCAACTTCAACCTTGCCACTTAGCAGTGCAGATAACCCCAGCTGCATATCAATCCTGTCTGCCGTAGCCACAGCATCACCCACAGAAGCACCGGGGGGTGATATCCTGACAGCCTCAGCAAAAATCGAGGGCCGGGGCAAAACTTTCAACCCCAGCTTGCCGCCCAACTCCACCCTCATGCCGAGCCGGTTCGAAACTTGCTCTGCCAAAGCCGGGCGATATTGATTCCAGTCCATAACGCTCGCGATCACAGAAGCCGCAATAATCAATACAAACAGGCCGCCTACAGCGATGTAGGTTATTTTGGCAAACTGTCCGTATCTCATAGAACCCCTCCAATCATTTTGCCTGAGCTCACCATACAATGCTTAAATGGCAATAAAATAACAAGTATCCATGGTAATGCGGCAAAGGTTAGGCGAATTTTTCTTAACCTTTGCAGGAATGCTCGCTAAGCTGCCGCGATGCATGTGGCCATGGGGACGGCCAACATAGACCATGAAAAAGGGAACAACAGGGTTTCTATGCCGCAAGATAGTGTTTTCAACCGTATCAAACATCATATCCAGACCACCATGTTTGGAACCGGGGGATATGAGTTTGGGGCTATCACTCTTTTGTCGGTCCTTATTGGTGTCGTTGCCGGTTATGCTGCTGTTGGTTTCTATTTAGCTATTGATCTTGTTCTCGAACAAACCTTCGGCCTAAATGAAAAAACACTGGCCTCGGGTGCCAGTGCCCTTGCCTGGTGGCACATCATGGCAGTGCTGGTGGGTGGTGGACTGGTTGTTGGCCAACTACTGCGTTTTCTGCCAAACCAGCAGGCCCGGGGTGTGCCCAACGTTATTGAAGCTGCTGCCCTTAATGATAGTAAAATAGACGCTAAAGAAGGCTTTATCAGCGCAATTGTGACCATCCTCTCTTTAGGAACCGGGGCCTCTACAGGCAGGGAGGGGCCAGTGGTTCATCTGGGGGCCACTCTTTCATCCCTTCTCACCAACACCCTGAAGCTAAACCCGGCTGTTGGCCGCACATTGCTGGGCTGCGGTGTTGCAGCGGCTGTCTCAGCTTCGTTTAATGCCCCCATTGCCGGTGTTTTCTTTGCGCTTGAAGTGATCATTGGTCATTACGCGCTGCATACCTTTGCCCCCATCGTGGTAGCGGCCATTGCTGGCACTCTTGTTAGTCGTGCCCATATTGGCGATTTCCCGGCCTTTCAAATCACAGACTATGCCATCGTGAGTTTTTGGGAATTTCCGGCTTTCTTCCTTCTCGGGATTGTCGGCGCACTGGTTGCCGTTACCTTCATGTCTGGCCTCAACTGGGGGGATAGCCTACGGGTGCGCCTGCACAAAATTCCCTATTGGCTACACCCTGCCATTGCGGGCATTTTTTTGGGGCTAATCGCCCTGATTTACCCTGAGGTTTTAAGTGTTGGTTATGAAGCAACCAGCAATGCCCTGAATGGCGATTATGGTTTTGAGCTTTTGGTATCGCTCGTTGTAGCAAAAATGGCCGCTGTTATCATTTCTATTGGTGGGCGTTTTGGCGGCGGGGTCTTCAGCCCCTCCCTGTTTATTGGTGCCATGACGGGGGCTGCCTTTGGCATTGTTGCCGCAAGCCTTTTCCCTGACCTAGCATCTGAGCCTGGCCTTTATGCCATTGTTGGCATGGGGGCTGTTGCCTCTGCCGTACTAGGCGCACCGATTTCCACCATCCTGATCATTTTTGAAATCACCGGCAATTATGACCTCACCATCGCCGTGATGATTGGCTCAGCCGTTGCCAGCATGGTCACCAGCCTGTTCTACGAACGATCTTTCTTCCTGATGCAACTGGCCAACAGAGGAATCCAGCTTGAAGGCGGTAGAGCCACTCACCTTTTAAAAGCCGTTCGTGTGCATGATTATATGAACAGAGAGTTTTTCACGATCAGGGACACGGCCCCCGCCACAGAAGCCTACCAACTGCTGCAGGACCAAGGCGGCGGCATCATCCTCGTCATCAATGAAAGAGGCGAGATGACAGGTGTGCTGTCGCTCAACCATCTGCCCGGAGATATCTTCGCGGCGGAGGCTGATAAAAAACACACAGCCGGTGATTATGCTTATGAGGTGCCCTATGTGGTGATCGCAGATGACGCCATGCAAATAGCCCTTAACCGGATGGATACAAGCGGTGAAGATATATTGCCCGTGATGTCGCCCCGGCATGAAAAAATGCCCGTTGGCCTGATCTACCACAAGGATGTGATACAGGCCTATAACAAGGCCCTTCTGGAAACCCACGGTCAAACGCAAAATATATAAACAGGCTATTGTTCACCCTTCCCTGCCACCGAGAAAGGGTGCTATAGACGCCCCATGATTGATGACCCATTTGACCTAGATGATATGGTGCCAGAGCCTGCCCCTCGCCCGCCTATGGGCGAGCCAACTTACCTGGAAGGCTTGAACGCCCCCCAGCGTGAGGCTGTACTGGCGCTGGATGGCCCCGTGTTGGTGCTGGCCGGGGCTGGCACGGGTAAAACACGGGTTCTCACCACACGGCTTGGGCACCTTTTATCCACTGGTCGTGCTGCCCCCTGGAATATTCTGGCTGTTACCTTCACCAACAAAGCCGCCAAGGAAATGCAGGACCGTGTAGCGAAAGTAATGGGTCGCCCGGTTGAAGGCATGTGGATTGGCACGTTCCACTCCATCTGTGTGCGCATCCTCAGACGCCATGCTGAACTGGTGGGCCTGCAATCCAATTTCACCATCCTGGATACGGATGATCAGATACGCCTTTTAAAACAATTGATGCAGGCTGAGGGCATTGATGACAAGCGTTGGCCAGCACGCCAACTGGCCGGGCTGATTGACCGCTGGAAAAACCGCGCCTTAACGCCTGATAAACTGCCCGGCGGAGAAGCTCATGCCTTTGCCAATGGTTTAGGCGGCAAGCTTTATAAAATCTATCAGGAACGCCTGAAGGTGCTGAATGCCTGCGACTTTGGTGACCTTCTTTTGCATGTGA
>JBNKGK010000014.1:17437-20607 GCA_050289785.1 Kordiimonas sp. | reverse complement strand
CGTATGACGCTAAATATTTTGGTATCAGGGATATCTCGGCGGATGTGGCCATGATCACACAGGAGCGCGCTTACACATCCCCCATCTGGTACACGCCATAGTTGGCGGGCTGTTTTTATAAAAAAATCAAAATAGGAGTGGAGGATTTCTCTCCCCGTTACGCATATATTCTATAAGGCCGGGTTTTATAGGGGCGGTTATGCTATGATAGCTGCGGAAACCGGGGCTGGATACGGGGAGGCCTGTTGTGGACAATGTCAGGAAACTGACACTAAAAAACTTTCGGCGAGGGCCGTCATCTGAGGGGCTTGAACAGCTTTATGACAGCTACAAAGAGCCGCTGGAACGGTATTTCTGTGGCCGCTTGCCTGCGGATGAAGATGCTGAAGACCATGTGCATCAGTTATTTGCACGCCTGATTGAAGTGGAAGACCTGCCGAGTATTCAGAAAAGGTCGGATCATATTCGCAACCTGGTGTTTCGTATGGCGCGTAATCTGGTGATTGACCGGCTGCGTGCACGCGGGGCCAGAGCAGCAGACAGACATGAAAGGCTTGATGATGTGTCTCTGGCATTTGAAGGGCCGCAGGCGGATCAAGTTGTGGCAAGCAAGCAAACCCTGGCCAAGTTTACTGAACATCTCTACCAATTGCCGCCCAAATGCAGGCAGGTGTTTTTACTGCACCGGGTGCAATGCCTTTCACAACAGGAGGTGTCGGTGCGGCTGGGCATTTCTGTCAGTACGGTTGAAAAACATATGATTAAAGCCATTCGTCTTTTGCGGCAAAAACGGGAGCAACTCTCATGACATCATATAATGCATCCGAAGCCCATGAACGCGATTTGATGGAGGAGGAAGCCACAACCTGGTTTGTGCGTTTGCACCATGATGATCAGCCTGAGGGCCATAAGCCCGCTTTTGAGGAATGGTTGGCTGCTGATGCGCGCCACCAGGCTGCTTATAATGAGGTGCAGTCTTTCATGCAGTCCACTCAGGATTTCACTGATGACCCCGTGCTTGAGGAGGTGTTTGCAGAAAATTTGGCCGATAATGGCCTCAGACGTTCACCCGCGCGCGGGTTTGTGCGTATGGCTTTTGCCCTGGCTGCCATGGTTCTTGCCGTTATTGGGGGGTATGGTTTTTACCTGTATTATCCTTTGCCGGATGTGGAAGAAACGCTGCCGGGTGAGCAAAAGGTTCTGGTTTTGGCGGATGGTTCCCGCGTGAAACTTAATACAGATAGCAAGATCGCCATTTCCTATGGCCGCGGCGCGAGGGAGATCAGGTTATACCGGGGACAAGCATGGTTTGATGTGGCCAAAGAGAATAAGCGGCCTTTCAAAGTGACATTTGAGGAGGGCCATGTGGAAGCGCTTGGCACATCCTTTGATGTTTATCAAAGCACACAGGGAGTGAAGGTGAGCCTGCTGGAGGGCAGCGTCGCGGTGCGGGAGAAGCGGGCAGAAGCAGGGGGAGCGCTGAAGGAAGTGATCCTGCAGGCAAAAGTGAATGAAAAGAATGTGCCACAGGTGGTGTTGCGTGCGGGTAGTCTGTCTGCCCCGAGGATGCAGGAACGCGGTCTTGTGCAGGCATGGCAGCGGGAACAGCTCGTTTTCACCGAGGCTGCGTTAGAGACTGTTCTCTCTGAAATCAGTCGCTATTTAAGGCAGCCTGTTAAACTGGGGGATAATGGGATGAAAGCTGTCACTGTAAC
Organism: Kordiimonas sp.; assembly: GCA_050289785.1. Lineage (GTDB taxonomy): Bacteria > Pseudomonadota > Alphaproteobacteria > Sphingomonadales > Kordiimonadaceae > Kordiimonas. Next base: position 18,892 of record JBNKGK010000014.1, on the reverse strand, counting down.
AGGCGTGTTCCCCACTGATGGCAAGAAGGCACTGGACATTTTAAGGAAATATTATGGGTGGCAGATTATAGAGGGGGATCAGGCTACTCTGGTGTTACCATCAGATAAAAATGGATAAAAAGCAGGGCAGAGTGGAGGATTTGTTTTTCCCTTACGCATTAATAAACATGGCCGGTTTGAATATTGGTCATTTCAGGGGAAAACAAAGCATTCCTGAGGGAGTGCAAAACAGGGGAAGGATTGACCATGGGTTTCCATCAATCTAAGAAAATGACCATGCAAGCGCTTCTGCGTGCTACGGTTAGTAGTGCAGTGATGGCCGTTATGGCAGGTACGGCGGCGAGCGCAGAGGACATTATTGTCTCAATATCTGATCAGGATTTAAGCTCTGCACTGCAATCTCTGGCGCGGCAAAATAACCTCAGCATTATTGCAGATGGCAATCTGGTTGCTGGAAAGAGCGTGAAGCCTATTGCCGGCAGCTATTCCCTCTCGGAAGTGCTGGACGCCATGCTGGCAGATACCGGCCTTGCCTATGAGATCGATAAGGACAATACGGTTTATATCCGCAAAGCGGCCTACAATATGGCCACTGGTAGTGATGTGGGCGCAGCAGACACTTCTGGCAAGGATGAAGATGTATCCTTTGTGCTGGAGGAAATTATTGTAACGGCCACGCGGCGCGAGGCCAGCCTGCAGGACGTGCCGATGTCTATTGTGGCTGTTGGTGGTGAAAGGCTGGAAGATAGCCGGATCAAAAGCATCAGTGATTTGGCTTCTTTGGCGGCAGGTTTGCAAATTGGCGAACAGGATGGCAATCTTCAGGTGACAATGCGGGGGGTATCCAATCTTGTGTTAAGCCCTGGCAGTGAAGAGGGTGTGGCAGTTCATAAGGACGGTGTTTTTATCTCTGCCAGACCAGACAGAGCAATGTCCTTTTTTGATATAGAGCGGATTGAGGTTTTGAGAGGGCCTCAGGGCACTCTTTATGGTAGGAATGCCACGGGTGGTGCCATTAACATTATTACGAAGTCACCCACACCTGAGTTTGAGGCCGGTGGTAGTGCAACATTTGGTAACTATAATCTGGTGGAGACAGAGGGCTATGCCAGCGGCCCTTTGGTCGGCGAAAAATTAATGGCGAGAGTAGCTTTTGCAACGCGGGACAGAGATGGCTACACACCAAATATTTTTGACGGGGGTAGCGTGGAGATTGCCGATTTTGCGGCAACACGCGGCAAGCTTCTCTTTTTGCCAAACGATGACTTTCGCTTGGACATTACAGTCGATTATGCGCGTGATAACGGGAACTATTCGGTTGTTAATGAACGTGTGGACCCGGACAGGCCTCTGCCTGGTGAGGATATCGGCGGCTTTCTGCCTTCCGGGCGTGTGGTCAATATTGCGACCCCGCTTGTCTCTGATAAAGAAGCCTGGGGCGCCCATGCCAACCTG
>JBNKGK010000014.1:13014-17427 GCA_050289785.1 Kordiimonas sp. | reverse complement strand
ACTTTAGCAATGTGTCACTTTCCAGTGTAACTGCCTATCGTCAGTTTGATTGGTATCTTACCCTCGATGCGCCCGGCGCAGGTATCCCTATTCTCGTGAATAGACGTGACTGGACCACAGAACAGTTGAGTCAGGAAATTACTCTGGCTTCAGCGGGGGATAGTGCCCTGGAGTGGGTAGTTGGTGCCTTCTATTTTCACAATAAAGACCAGCAGGCAATTGAGGCGACTGTGGTACAAAGGGATTTGGTTTTTGACATAAACCCCGTGGCAAAAACAGATGCCTATGCAGTGTTTGGTGACGCCAGCTATGCGCTGACTGACGAACTCACTTTAGGTGTAGGGGGGCGATACAGCTATGAAAAAAAATCGGCTGCCCTGCTTACGGCATTTAATGGTGCTATCACGGGCGATAGCTCTGCCAGTGATACATGGTCCTCTTTTTCGCCCAAGGCGACGCTGACTTATGCTTTTTCTGATGACGCAACAGGCTATGCCACAATTGGTCGGGGTTTTAAGTCTGGTGGCTTTAACTCGGGTGTAAATCCTCTCTCTCCATTTGACGAAGAAAAAATCACCAACTATGAAGTTGGCGCTAAAGCGGCTTTCTGGGACAAACGCATTCGTGCTGCGGTGGCTATTTTCCAGATGAATTATACCGGCTTGCAGGATGTATCACTGGTCATTGATCCGGTAACGGGAATATCCACTTTCCCTGTCACGAATGCGGCCTCAGCGAGAATTAGGGGCGTTGAAATGGATTTTCAGGCCGATATGTCCCGTGCCTTTTCGTTAGATGGTAATATTTCCTATCTGGATGCAAAATATGTCAACTTTCCCACGGCGCAACAATTTGGTCAAACCATAGATGCCACAGGGAATCGCCTGCGGGAAGCACCGAAATGGGCCATAAATTTGGGTGCTTCTTATACTGTGCCGCTCTCTGATTGGGGGACCGTTATGGTGCGCGGCGAATATGCCTATAAAAGCAAAGTCTTCTTCAACACCTCTGAAAACCCTAATGCGGCCCAGAATGGTTTTGGTTTACTTAATGCCCGAGTGGAATTTGAGGATGCAGACAATCAGTGGAACATCGCCTTCTGGATGAAAAACATCACGGATGAGTTGGTGGCCGGCAGGCGCGGTGAAGCGCATAGTGGGTTAACAGGGTGGCGTATCCCAAGCAATTATCTGCCACCCCGCACTTATGGCGTGACGGTAGGGTATCGTTTCTAAAAGCTAAGTAATTGGCGGTCATGGGGTCGAGATTACCGGCCTCATGACTCTTATACTACACAACATAAAAATAGAAATGAATACACAAGCGAGGGTGCAATGACATCTCATGTAAAAGCTGCCAGAGCAGCGGATGGTGAGGCAGAAGATACGGATGATAAGGCTTTTGCCTCGATAGAACAGCCTGAAGCTATGGATGGGCCTCATGCCCGTTATGTGCTGGTTGTTCTGTTACTTGTTTACGCCTTCAGCTTTATGGACCGGCAGTTGCTGGTTATTCTGGCAGAAGATATTAAAGCAGATTTAGAACTGACAGATGCTGACCTTGGCTTTCTCACAGGCACAGCTTTTGCTGTCTTTTATGCCACATTCGGTATTGTTCTCGCCCGGTTGGCGGATTTATGGAACCGAAGGAAGCTCATCGCCTGCAGCCTTGGTTTCTGGAGCCTGATGACAGCGTTTTCCGGGCTGGTGAAAAGCTTTTTGCCGCTTGTCGCATGTCGGTTTGGTGTGGCTGTTGGGGAGGCTGGAGCTTCCCCCGCAGCTTATTCACTTTTGTATGATTATTTCTCACCAAAGGTGCGCACCACTGTGCTCGCCATCTATGGTTGCGGAGCTGTGGTTGGTTCAGCTCTTGGGCTTTGGCTTGGAGGCGTTATTCTGGACAGCTGGAATGCAGCATATCCTGTCACAGGTGCTGCTCCGTTTGGCCTTAGGGGCTGGCAGGCTGCTTTTATCATTGTTGGTTTGCCTGGTCTGTTGGTGGCTCTGTTGGCGTGGCGGGTGAAGGAGCCGCCCAGGGGACGGGGTGACGGGCTTCTCTCCGTGCCACATCCCCATCCGTTTCGGGAAGTGCTGGTTGTGCTGTGCAGCATGGTGCCCCTCGTTAATCTGTGGGTTATGGCAGGCGCTGGCCCGCGCCGTGGCGCTATGGCCCTGAACCTGTTTGTGGGTGTTGTTTTGATAGCATTAGTCACGGCTATGATTGCTGTCACGGGTGATAGGGTGCAGTGGCTGGCGGTGGGTATCGGTTTTTATTCAGCTTTTTCCTGGGTGCAGACACTTGCCCTCAGGGATCCTGTTGCTTTTGGGATGATTTTCAAGTGCAAGGCCCTTGCCTACACAATATCCGCCATTGTGGCGCAAACCTTTTTTAGTGGTGGTTTCGGGTTCTGGAGCGTGCTTTATGTTCAGCGCCAATATGATGTTGGTGCTTCTGATGCTGGTGCCATGTTGGGTTTGGCTTCAGGTTCCATGGGGCTTGTGGGCATGTTTCTTGGCGGTGTTATCGCTGACAGGCTAAGCGCAAGAAACCCCAAGGGTAAACTTTATGTCTGTCTAGCGGCGCTTGTGGGCATGGTGCTCTCTGCCGCTGCCTTTCTTTGGGTCGATAGCCTGGTGGCAGCCTATGTCACCCTTTTCTGTTTCTACCTTACTGCCATGCTGGCGGGTGCGCCGGGCACCTCCACAGTCAATGATCTGGTGTTACCGCGCAGTCGGGCGACAAGTGCAGCCTTCATGATGATGACAGCCTCTCTGCTGGGCGGGGCCTTGGGGCCCTATATGGTGGGCCATATCAGCGATGCCATGGTGACCGTTGGCACCACACAGGCGCTGGCATTGCAGCAGGCTATTGGCTGGAGCTTGGTTGTCGGGGTGCTTGGTGTGGGCCTGTATATCATGGCCATGCGATATATTGCAGAAGATAAAGCGAGCCTTTTACCGCGTGCCCGTGCGCTAGGGGAGGATATATAATTATGTATGGCCATCGATTTTTATCCTGCTTTCTGTGTTGGGGGGTTATTGCACCAGTGGCGGTAGCTCAGGAAAGCTATTCACCCTACGCAGGTCAGCACTATCCTGCGCATGTCTATTTTGGTGATACGCACCTGCACAGCAGCCTGTCAAATGATGCCTATTATTTCGGAAACCGTGTGTCCGCTGATGATGCCTATCGCTTCGCTTCAGGCAAGGAGATGACTGCGCAAAATGGTATGCAGGTGCGATTGCAGCGCCCGCTCGATTTTCTGGTGGTGGCAGATCATGGTGCTGCGCTGGGCGTTATGTGGGGGTTCCTTCGGCAGGATGCGGATTTGCTGCAGTCCTCCACTGCAAGACGTTTGTATGATCGGTTTGCTAAGATACAGGCGACAAAATTACAAGCCGGTGGCGAGACAAAAGAAGGGCGACGTTTCGGGCTGGATGTTTATTTCAGGCTCAGGCAAGAGGAAATCCAAACCTTCAGGCAGTCTGTTTGGCAAGACGTAGTAAAGCGGGCGGATCGTTATAATCATCCGGGAAAATTCAGCGCTTTCATAGGGTATGAATGGGGCTCTGGTGGGCGCAGAGGCAGTATTCACCGTGTTGTTATTTTTAGGGACAATGCAGAGAAAGCCCAGCATGTTTTACCCTTCACAGCCCTGGATAGTGCAGACCCTGAAAAGCTTTGGGCTTATCTGGAAGGGTATCAGCATCAAACGGGTGGTCAGGTTCTGGCTATTCCTCACAATGGCAATGTGAGTGATGGAGAGATGTTTTCCGAGATGCGTTTCTCAGGTGGGTTGATCGACTCTGGTTATGCAAAACAGCGAAGCCGGTGGGAGCCTCTTTATGAAGCGACGCAAATCAAGGGCGACAGTGAGGCGCACCCTATGCTCTCACCGACAGACGAGTTTGCAGGTTATGAAACCTGGAACGGCTGGAATGTGAAGAATTTGTCTAATGGCAGGCAGTGGGATGAGGCCGAGATTAACCGCAAAAAGCGGGAATATGCCCGATCTTCTTTGAAACTGGGGCTTTCCGAGCAGGTGCGGCTGGGGGTGAATCCTTTCAAGTTTGGTCTGATTGGCAGCACGGATGCACACACCTCCCTTTCTTCTGTTGCCGAGAATAATTTCTGGGGCAAGTCAACACCGCAGGAGCCAAATCCGGATCGTGCCAGTGGTCCATGGAACCAGGCGCGCCCAGAAATTGCCATGCGGGCCTGGCATATGAATGCCGCTGGCTATGCTGCTATATGGGCTCATGAGAATACGCGGGAAAGCCTGTTTGCGGCCATGAAGCGGCGGGAGACATATGCCACTACCGGACCGCGCATGACTGTGCGTTTCTTTGGGGGATGGGACTATGCGACAGATGATGCGCATAGGCCTGATTTGGCCAAGTTAGGCTATGCTGG
>JBNKGK010000014.1:0-12914 GCA_050289785.1 Kordiimonas sp. | reverse complement strand
GGTGATCTGACAGCTGCGCCAAAGGGCAAAGCACCATCCTTCCTGATCCGAGCCGTGAAAGATGCTGATGGCGCCAATCTGGACAGGGTGCAGGTGATCAAGGGCTGGCGATCAACTGACGGCGAACTGCATGAGAAAATATACAATGTGGCGCTCTCTGATGGCCGGAAGGACAAGGGCAATAAAACCAAAGCTGTTGGTAGCACCGTGAACGTGAAAGAGGCATCTTATACCAACACGATTGGGGCTACCGAACTGGCGACAGTGTGGACAGACCCTGACTTCAAAGCCGATGAACTGGCCTTCTATTATGTGCGGGTGCTGGAAATTCCCACCCCGCGCTGGACAGCTTACGACGCCAAGTATTTCAACATTACAGACATGCCAGATGAGATTCCAATGGTGTTGCAGGAACGCGCCTACACATCCCCCATCTGGTACACGCCATAAAACAAGATAGCGAGGCAATGACCATGACGAAATTCAAAAATGAATGCGCACTGCTGACACTGATGTTGTCTATCTCTGTGAGTGCTGAAGATAGCTACTCCCCCTATGCTGAGCAGCATTTTCCACAAAATGTCTATTTTGGGGATACACACCTGCACACCAATATGTCTGCGGATGCCTATGTTCTGGGTAATGAAACACTTGGCCCAGATGCGGCTTATCGTTTTGCCAAGGGAGAAGCCATAGAGGCACATAATGGCATGAAGGCCCGCCTGGGTCGCCCACTAGATTTTTTGGTGGTGGCAGACCATGCTAGCAATATGGGTGTTTTCCGCGCCCAGGCTGAGGGCAATAAATTGTTGCTTCACTCTGAAGATGGGGTTCAGTGGGCCGCTGATCTTGCAAAGGTGAAATCGCTCAGAGAAAAGGATTTTGATGCTTACGCCTCTCAGGCTATCTCCATGATCGGCAGGGCCTGGTATAGTGGCTGGATAGGGGGAGACGACTATCTGAAAAACATGTGGTCTGAGACCACACAGCTCGCAGACCAGCATAATGATCCCGGTACTTTCACAGCTTTTATCGGGTATGAATGGACCCAGCTTTTCTATTCCTTGCACCGGGTTGTGCTGTTCAGGGATGGGGCTGATAAAGCATCACAGTTTCTGCCCTTTGCCCAATATGACAGCAATGATCCGGAAGATTTGTGGCAGTTTTTTCAGGCTTATGAGAAGCAGACAGGCGGCCATGTTCTAGCCATTCCTCATAACGCTAATCTGACACGTGGTGTGATGTTTGCGCTTGAAAATGCGAAGGGGCAGCGGCTCACCAAAGGCTATGCCAACACCCGCAGCCGGTGGGAACCTCTGTATGAAGTGACACAGATCAAGGGGGATAGTGAAACTCACCCTGTTGTTTCGCCGGATGATGAGTTTGCTAATTTTGAGCGGATGTCAGGCAAGCTTTATCCGCTTAGTCATCCTGACCGCCGGAAAGAGCTGAATTATACGGATTATCTGGGATGGATCAGGAAAAATCATACGGGTGAGAACAGTGACTGGATGCGCCAGTATGAATATGCGCGCCCGGCCCTCAAGCTGGGGCTTTCTGAACAGGCCCGATTAGGGGTGAACCCCTTCAAGTTCGGCCTGATAGGCAGCACAGATGCGCATACTTCCATGTCTGCCGTTGCGGAGAATAATTTCTGGGGCAAAAACAGTGTTCATGAACCGGGGCCACAGCGTGCGAACCCACAGGGTGCTGAAGCTATTGGGCCGGGCTCGTGGCCAGGGCCAGTGTATATGGGGGCTTCTGGTTATGCTGCCGTTTGGGCTGAAGAGAATACGCGAGAAAGCCTGTTTGCAGCTATGAAGCGGCGGGAGACCTATGCCACCACAGGGCCACGGATGACAGTGCGTTTCTTTGGGGGATGGGACTATGCGACAGATGATGCGCATAGGCCTGATTTGGCCAAGTTAGGCTATGCTGGCGGTGTGCCCATGGGCGGTGATCTGACAGCTGCGCCAAAGGGCAAAGCACCATCCTTCCTGATCCGAGCCGTGAAAGATGCTGATGGCGCCAACCTGGATAGGGTTCAGGTGATCAAGGGCTGGCGAAGCGCAGACGGCGAACTGCATGAGAAAATCTATAATGTAGCGCTGTCTGGTGGCCGGAGAGATGAAGGCAGTAAAACCGAGCCTGTTGGTAGCACGGTTGATGTGAAAGAGGCGAGTTACGCGAACACGATTGGCACACCAGAATTAGCGACAGTGTGGCGAGACCCTGACTTCAAAACAGATGAACTGGCTTTCTATTATGTACGGGTACTGGAAATCCCCACCCCGCGCTGGACAGCCTATGACGCTAAATATTTTGGCCTCAAGAACATCCCAGACGAGGTGCCCATGGTGACGCAGGAGCGCGCCTACACCTCCCCCATCTGGTACACGCCGTAACGCCATGAAGCTTAAGAAAAACATAATGCGAGGAATGAGTAATGACCAAGACAGCAGACTATAAATGCCCCCTGGTCGGGATTAATGTGATTGATTTTGGCTGGTATTATGCCGGGCCAATGGCAGGGCTTTTTCTGGCTGATCAGGGTGCCAATGTCATTCGTATCGTCAAGCCGGGCGCGCGTGAGCTGCCTGATCAGCCCTACAGGGTGCTCAACAGAAACAAGAAGCTGCTGGAGCTGGACCTGAAAACGGAGGAGGGCAAGGCAGAAGCCCTTTCTCTCATCGAAAAAGCGGATGTACTGATTGAGAATTTCCGTCCGGGTGTAATGAACGGGCTGGGGCTGGGCTATGTTGATGCCCAGAAGATAAACCCGGGTATTATCTACCTCTCGCTTCCGGGCTTTTCAGCCACCGATGAAAAGCGGGCGTCTATTCAGGCGTGGGAAGGTGTGATCAGTGCAGCGACCTGCATGTACACGGACGTGAGCGCCCTGAACAAGCAGTTGCAGGGGCCCCCACTATACACCTCTATCGCCCAATGCTCCGTTTATGGTGCGCTGCACGGTGTTATTGCTGTTATGGCGGCATTGCTGGCACGGGAAGAGTGTCGCAGAGGTACGTTTATTGAAACACCTCTGGTAGATGCAGCTTTATCCGGTTTTCCAACAGACTTTATCGCGGCCAAACTGGGCGCCATATACGCCACAATACCGGAAAAGTTCAAACCTTATATGTACTCAGAAACCGATAGCCCGGAAGACTATCGCGAAAAACTGGCAGGTGCATGGGAAGCGAACCAGTCTATTCCTCATCCCTCGGCCAGATATTATGAATGTGCCGATGGCAGGCTTGTTGCTTTTTATGGTGCTCTTTTCCCGGCGTGGAATGATATCTTCTATAAAACCCTGGGGATTGAAAAAGAGGTTCTGAAAGAAGGTTTCGTGAATGCGGGCCCCTGGATTCAGGGGCTGGATAACAACCTCTCTTCGTATGGCGGCCTTAGCCCAGAGAAACATCAATACTTGCAGGATTTGATTGCCTGCGCTTTCAGGAAGAAAAAGGCTGACGAATGGGAAACCCTGTTAAGCGACAAAGTGCTCTTTCTGTTGCCGCGCACCAGAGAAGAATGGCTCAACATGCAGGTGATGCATCAGACAGGTGTTTTCACAACACTGGCGGAACGTGGTGCTGAGCTGGTGGCTCCAGGCCGTGCGGTTGATGTGTCCGGTCCCGATGGGGCACTGATGCAGGGATTTGAGGAATTCGCCAGTATCAGCAAAGCAGAAGCCGAACAGTTTTTTGCTGGAGGCCGGGTCAGTGACTATTCAGCGCAGGTAGAAGAGCTCGGGAAAGCGGATCTTCTGAAGGGCCTGAGGATAATGGACATGTCCAATGTTCTGGCGGGGCCGTCAGCAGGCTATTTTCTGGCGCAATATGGTGCCGAGGTGATCAAGATAGACCAGACAGAAACAGCCCCTCACCTCCTGAAGGCTGTACAGGAAGCTAATCAAAGCAAACGCAGCCTGTTGGCGTCCTTCAGGTCTGCGCCGGGACAGAAGCTGTTGCGGGAGCTGCTTTCACAGGCTGATCTTGTGATGCACAATGTTCTGGATGATACGGCCGAGAGGTTGGGTATCCAGCAGAGCCAGCTTACCGATATTAACCCTGATCTGGTGAGTTGCCAGCTTTCCTGTTTTGGTGGTAGTTTTCGGGGCGGCTGGGAAACGAGATTGGGGATCGACACGGTGGCCCAGGCCGCCAGTGGCCTGCTGTCGCACTATGGTTGGAACGATAAACCGGTGCCGCATGGCGGCGCTGCTGCCGGAGATATTACGGCGGGGCTTGGTATGGCCTTTTCCGCCCTTCTGGCGTTGTGGCAAAAAAGAACAACAGGCTATGCTGGCGAAGCCCGCACCTCTCTGGTGCGGATGATCAATTATTATCAGATGCCTTGGATGATCAGTGAAGAGGGGTCATGCGATTGGGGTGAAGCAAAGGGGCAGGTCAGTTTTGGCCAAAGCGCCACACAGCGCCTCTATAAATGCAGGGATGGCTGGATTTATGTAGGGGCAGCCGCGGGCAGGGAAGCAGAGCTTGCGGCGCTTGTGGCCAATAATGCCCAGGCAGGAGAAGCTGAACTGGAAGCGGCGTTCCTTTCTCAAGATGTAGCCCTGTGGCAGACGCAGCTTCAGGAAGCGGGTATTGGTGCGCATCCCGTTGTCACGATGGATCAGCTTTGTGATGCCTCAAGCCTTTATAAGGTGGATAATAATGCTGCAGAAGAAATGGCCGTTGGTCCCCTGAAGGTGATGCTACGGGAAGACCACCCTTGTGGTAGCCCTGTGATTACCCCAATGCCAGCCTGGACAAGAATTGGGAAAAAAAGGTCGGTTCAGCGCCTGACACCAGCCCCCCGTTACGGGGCTCACAGTCGGGAAATATTGAAAGAGCTTGGGTATAGAGACCGAGATATTGCTCACCTTATTCAGTTGGGGGTGGTCTTTGAAAGCCTTCCTGCGCTTGGCAGTAAAAGCGCCCATCTCTATGAACCAGCGTAAGGAGGGTAGCATCATGAGCGGACCTCTAGACGGTATAAAGGTTGTTGATTTTGGCTGGTATTATGCTGGGTCAATGGCGGGTGTGTTGTTGGCAGACCAGGGTGCTACCGTGGTTAAGGTCGTACGACCGGGCGAGGCTGAATTGCCATATCGGCAATATAAGCTTTTGAACCGTAACAAAAAGCTGCTGGAGCTGGACCTGAAAACAGAAGAGGGTAAGGCAAAGGCTTTATCCCTCATCGAAAAAGCAGATGTATTGATCGAGAATTTCAGGCCTGGAGTGATGAAACACTTGGGGCTGGATTATGCAGCGGTGAAGCGGCTTAACCCTGGCACTATCTATCTCTCGCTGCCGGGCTTCGCCTCCACTGACAGAGAAAGGGCATCTGTGCAGGCCTGGGAAGGTGTTGTCTCTGCTGCAACAGGTGCCTATTCAGAAATTCATCTTTTTCGCGAACGGCTTAGTTTTCCGCCAGTTTATAGCCCGGTGCCCATTCTCTCTGCTTATGCTTCCATAAATGGCGCTATCGCTGTTATGGCGGCCCTTTTGGCGCGTGATAAACATGGGTATGGCACAAGGCTTGAGGTGCCACTTTCTGACGTTAGCAAGATTTGTGTAGGCCTGCGCGAGACCGATTATGCTGATATGGACATGCCAGAGGCTGCAAAAGAGCTGATATATTCTGACATCGATGATGACCAAACAGTGCTGAATAAATTGCAGGCTGCCAGTGACCACTTTTGGGCATATGATCCGGCAGAGAATTTCTATACCTGTAGTGATGGTCGCCTCATCTATATGGCGCTCTGGGGTATTCCGCATCATGCCAGGGGGCTTATCAAGGCCCTGGGGATTGGTAAAACACTTCATGCTGAAGGTTTTACCAATATAAGCCCATGGGATGCGAGCCTGGATAATAATCTCTGTGCGCCCATGACAGCGGAGCGGCGGGCAAGGTTTCAGGAAATCATCGCATCTGTTTTGAAAACCCGCCCGGCTGCCGAATGGGAAGAGGTATTAGCGCATGCCGGTGTTATGGCCACCATGGTTCGCCATCGCAGCGAATGGATGGCCATGGATGTCATGAAACAAACGGGCATTCATGTTGAGATAAGGGATGAGGAAGCAACTTTAACTGTGCCGGGCAAGGTGGGCAGTGTTTCAACACCGCAAGGACCTCTTATTGGTCAGTTCAGAAGCCCTGAACATGTTATCTATCAACAGGCGCTGGAAGCTTTTGATAGGCCGGGTTTATGCCCGCAGCAGGCAGGTGATAAACCAAAGCAAAGTAAGGCAGACATGCTGTGTGGGCTTAAGGTTCTTGATTTTTCCAATGCAGCGGCAGGCCCGGTGGCTGGCTGGTGGTTAGCCCAATATGGTGCCTATGTGGTGAAGGTTGACCCATCTGCTTTGTCTTTACCTCCAAGCTGGCTCGAGGCGCTGCCAATGCTGAGCCAGGGAAAAAGCAGTTTTCTGGCCGATTTTGCCTCTGCACCAGGGCAGGAGCTTTTTGCTCGGTTGGTGAAGTGGGCTGATGTTGTTAATCATAATATTGTGGATGATAGCGCTGTTCGTATGGGCATTTCTCACGCCCAGTTACAGGCGATAAACCCTGATATTATTAGTGGCCAAATCACCACATTTGGCGGTGCTGTTCGTGGGGGCTGGGAAAATCGACTGGGGTTTGATTTCTCGGCCCAAACGGTGAGTGGCCTGATGGTTGATTATGGCAGTGCGGAACAGCCGCAGATGCACGGCGCCGCTAAAATGGCTGATATTGTGGCCGGGTTTGCACTGGCCTTCACAACGCTTGTTGGTGTCTGGCAGAAACGCCGTACAGGTTTTGCAGGGGAAGGCCGCACATCTTTGGTGCTGGCGAATGACTTTGCTCAATTCCCTCTGGTTATTGCAGAAAATGGCAGCTGTCATTGGGGTGAACGCTGGGGGCAAACCGCAGTGGGTGAAAGCTGGTTCCACAGGCTCTATCGCTGTTCTGATGGTTGGGTGTTCGTTGGAGCAAAACAGGAAGATGCGGCAAAACTTTTTGAACTCGTAACGAACAGCGCGTCAGACAACCTGGAAAATGAGCCAGAGCTGGAGATCCCTTTTGCCGAGGAAAGCTGTGCTTACTGGCAAGAACGTTTGAACGCTGCAGGCATTGGTTGTCAGAAGGTCAATAATGCCTATGAGCTATATGCTAAAGCAGCTCAAAGATCAGTGGGCAATGAGCAAGTTAACGAAGTGGCAAATGGCGCTCTGGAGGTTTTGTGCTGGGATCAGCATCCATCGGGTCGTCCTTTCAAGCAGAATGCGCCCACATGGATGCGGGTTGGGGAGGACCAGACCTATTCTCTTGAAAAAACAGCCCCGCGCCCGGGTGGCAATACACGGGAAATGCTTCAAAATCTGGGGTATGGCGCCGCCGAAATTGAAGAGCTTATTCGCCTAAAAGTAGCGCATGATTATTTGCCAAAGCTTGGCAACAAAGACGCCTACTTTTTTAATGGGAAATAATAATGACACAGACAGCAAATGGAAATGGCCCGCTAAGCGGCATTAAAGTAGTTGATTTTGGTTGGTATTATGCGGGCTCTATGGCCAGCGTTTTGCTGGCCGACCAGGGGGCAACCGTGGTGAAAGTGGTGCGCCCGGGCGGGGCGGAGCTGCCAGATGTGCAATATAAGGTTTTAAACCGTAACAAGCATATTCTCGAACTTGACCTGAAATCAGAAGAGGGCCAAGCGCAGGCAAGAGAGCTGATTGCGGGCGCAGATGTGGTTGTGGAGAATTTCAGGCCGGGTGTGATGAAACGTCTGGGGCTTGATTATGCTTCTGTGAAAGCCAGTAATCCTGCGCTTGTTTATCTCTCTTTGCCAGGGTTTGCTTCTAATGATGAAGAACGAGCTCATGTGCAGGCGTGGGAAGGCATTTTGGCGGCCGCGACAGGCTTTTACAGGCAGAGCCACAGGTCTCGCCAAACACTGGGGTTCCCACCCGTTTATACATGGGTGCCCCTGAACTCTGCCCATGGTGCTATGCACGGGGCAACGGCCATTATGGCCGCTCTTTGGTCACGGCTTTCCACAGGGCAGGGCACCTATCTCGAGGTGCCTCTATATGACGCGGGTATCTCTGCTATCGCGCACTGGCCGCCTGGCGCCGCTGCAACTGTAGGTGAACATAAAGTGCCAGAGCCTCTCTTGCCTTATGCCTATGATCCGGCGGATGATCAGCAGACACAGTTGGCCAAGCTGAAAAAAGCTGGCGAAGTGATGGTGCCTTCGCCCTTTTACATTCTGCCTTATGAGTGTGGGGATGGCCGCCATCTCGTGACCTGTGTTGGAGGTAACATCAAGCATATAGAGCTTTTTCTGAAAAAACTTGGGCTTTATAAGCAGTTGTTACAGAAGGGGTATGTCAATGAGGGCCCATGGGTAACAGATGCGGATAATAACCTTTCCGGCACCCTGAGCCCTGAACGCATGAAAGAGGTGAAAAGCCTTATTCAGGAACGCTTCCTCACGAAACCCGCTGAAGAGTGGGAGACGCTGCTCTCTGAAATTGGCTGCCCTGTTGCCATGGTGCGCACGCGGGAGGAATGGTTTGACCTGCCTGTTATGCATGAAAGCGGTGTTTTCGCGGATATGGGGGAAGGTATCGAAGCGGCAGGGCGTTTCTGCACAATTGATGATGGGAGTGATTTTGTGAATGCTGGCCACAGTAGCCCCGCACAAATTGCTTTTGCCGATGCCAAGCAGCTGTTGGGTGCGCCAGTTAAAGCTCAGACACATGGTAATGATGTTGTCAAAAAAGGTGATCTTTTAAAAAGTGTGAGGGTACTGGATTTCTCCAATGTACTGGCGGGGCCACTGGCTAGCTATATTCTAGCCCAATATGGGGCCGAAGTCATGCGGCTTGAACCACCAGAAGGGCCGGGCCTGCTGCCTTACAAGCTTGACTTGATGCAGGGCAAAGAAAGCCTTTTGGTGAGCCTCAATACAGCTCCGGGTATGCAGGTGCTAAAGCGTTTAATCGAAAATGTGGATGTTGTGCTTCACAACTGTCTGGATGATGTGGCCACGCGGCTTGGCATCACTCAAGAGCAGCTTAGGGCCATTAACCCGAACATCATCAGCTGTCAGGTCTCCGCTTTTGGTGGCGCCACGCGAGGCGGCTGGGCCCACAGGCCGGGGTATGATTGTCTGGTGCAGGCAACCAGTGGTTTGATGACAAGCTTCGGTTCCCTTGAATCACCTGAAGATCATGGTGCCATTACCTGTGCGGATGTGATGGCTGGCGGTGGGGCTGGCTTTTCTACGATTCTGGCTTTGTGGCACAAGCGCCAGACGGGCAAGGGTAGCGGGGTTCGTATGTCTCTCGCCCGAGCTATTAATTTTACCCAATACCCCTTCATGATCAGGGAAAAGGGCAACTCTTATTGGGGTGAGGCACATGGACAGTTCGCACTAGGGCCGAGCTTGGCACAGCGCCTTTATCAGTGTGCAGATGACTGGATGTATGTGGGGACAGCAGATGCAACAGTATTGGCAAAAACGGTTTGTGGTGCTGCAGAGCCTGATGAAAAGCAACTGGAAGCCAGTTTTGCCACAAAGGGTTATGCTCATTGGCTTGAGGCGCTTGGTGAAGCCGGCATTGCCTGCCAGCGTGTGGTGGCCCCAACAGAATTATGTGCGGATGGTGTGCTGGAGGTGGATAATGACGCTGCAGAGGAAGCCATTTCTGGTTCCTCACCTTTCTGGCAGCGATCTGGTCATCCGGGTGACTTAAGCCTTATTTTTGCGGCGCCAAGCTGGGTGCGTGTTGGGGAAGGCCATAATGTAAGGCGGCTAAGGGCAGCGTCGGCCCTTGGGCAGGACACCTGCACTGTGCTCGCACGCCTTGGTTATGAACAGGAAGCCATCACAGAGCTGCAGCGCCTCAAAGTGGTGCATGATCATCATCCGCGTATCGCGAAGGGAAAAATCTTGTTTGATCCTGCAGCTTGAAGGCAACCCCAGGCCTTTGTAGCCAGACTTAAAACTTCTTCAGGCCCATCGTGAATGCGGGTGCCTGAAGAATAGTGTATGATGCTCTGTACCTTTTTATCTATTTTGGAGACGGGGCAAAGTACAATGTCGGCAAACAAAGTCCTCCTCTTTTGTTTGCTCCTACAGTTTTATCCAGCCAAGTCTGGCGCGTTGCTTATCATCCATAAAATGACGTTAGCAACTGATGTGATATCTGTTAACCCCACAACCTTAACTAACTATGTGTACAAACATGAGATTTGAAATAGATCATGCGAGTTAAGATGATTAAATAGGACATCTATTGCTCCAGGCAACTAACTTGACCAAACGCCTCGTGTATCAATGATCACCTTTTCCGCACGTTTGTTTGGCGGGATGCGTTTGAAGGGTTTATGGTCCACCAGCAGCACAAGAATATCGGCCTGTCCCAGAGCATCAAGCGTGTCTGTCAGCTCGATGTTCAGGCCTTGCAGGCTGGCAGGTAGTTCGGTGATATTCGGCTCCACAGCCAGCATTTTACACGTCAGCTCTGCTGCCAGTGTTTTTGTGATATCAAGCGCTGGGCTTGAGCGCAGGTCATCAATATCCGGTTTGAAGGCCAGGCCCATGAAGGCCACGGTAGGGCTTTTGAAGCGGTTCACGGCCCGGCGCACTTTGTCCATCACGGCATCAGGTTTGCTGTCATTCACCTCCCGTGCCGTGTGGATCAGCCTTGCTTCCTCTGGCGCCGCATCAACAATGAACCAGGGGTCCACCGCAATGCAGTGGCCACCCACACCTGGGCCCGGCTGCAAGATGTTCACCCGTGGGTGGCGGTTTGCAAGGGCAATCAACTGCCACACATCAATATCCAGCTTGTCTGCAATGATCGAAAGCTCGTTCGCGAAGGCGATGTTTACATCCCGAAAGGCATTTTCCGATAGCTTGGCCAGCTCTGCCGTGCGGGCGTTCGTGAGGAAACAGTCCCCGTTCAGGAAGGTTTCATACAGGGCTTGGGCGCGCTCAGCGCACTCATCTGTCATGCCGCCAATGATGCGGTCATTCTGTACTAGTTCAATCAGCACTCTGCCGGGTAACACCCGTTCCGGGCAATGGGCAGCGAAATAGGCTTTGCCAGCCCCACCGGCCTCAGCAAGGTCTGGCCGCTCTTCCTCCAGCCAAGCCACCATTTTATCAGTGGCACCCGGCGGCACGGTGGATTCCAGCACAATCAGGTTGCCTTCGCGCACATAGGGGGCCACGGCGCGTGTGGCGCTTTCCACAAAGCTCAGGTCTGGCACATGGCCATTCTTGAAGGGGGTGGGGACTGCGATGATGAAGGCATCGGCCTCTGTAGGTATGGTTTGCGCCTTCAGGCTGCCGTTTGAGACAACCCCCTGCAGCAGGCCGTCCAGATCCACCTCCACGATATGGGCCTTGCCTGTGTTAATGGAGGCCACGGCTTTCTCGTTCACGTCCACGCCTGTTACCTGCAGGCCAGCCTTGGCAAACACCGCTGCTGTGGGCAGGCCGATATAGCCAAGCCCCATCACACACAGGCTTTTGAAACTATGCATTTTGAATGGCCTCCAGAATTTGCGCTGCGGCTGTGCCGTCGCCGTAGGGGTTATGGGCTTCTGCCATTTTTTTGTAATGGGCTTCGTCGTCTAGCAGGTGCGTGGCCTCCCGCACAATTGTCTCTGTGTCTGTGCCCACCAGTTTCACGGTGCCAGCAGCCACGGCCTCTGGTCGCTCTGTTGTATCCCGCATCACTAGTACGGGTTTACCAAGCGATGGTGCCTCTTCCTGCACGCCACCTGAATCCGTGAGGATAAGGTGGCTGCGGTTCATCAGATAGACAAAGGCAGGGTAATCCTGCGGGGCAATGAGGTGGATGTTTTTATGTCCGGCCAGCAGTTGATGCACAGGCCCCTTCACATTGGGGTTCAGATGCACGGGGTAGAGGATTTCGGTGTCCGTGCGCTCAGCCAGTTTGGCGAGCGCGGCGCACATATGTTCAAAGCCCTTGCCAAAGCTTTCGCGCCTGTGACCGGTGACAAGGATGAGGTGCTTCTCTGAGTTCAAAAAGCTGAACTGTGCATCAAAGGCCTCTACGGTTGCAGTATCACCCAATATACGGTCCCGCGCCATGAAAAGCGCATCCACCACCGTGTTGCCTGTCACGAATATTTTGTCGGGGTTGATGTTTTCCTTCAGCAGATTCTGGCGGGAACCCTCCGTGGGTGCAAAACACAGGGCAGAGAGGTTATCTGTGATCAACCTGTTCGCTTCCTCCGGCCAGGGGGAATAAAGGTCGTGTGTTCTGAGGCCCGCTTCCACATGGCCGATGGGAATTTGCTGATAATATGCCGCGAGCGAGGCAGACATGGTGGTATTTGTATCGCCGTGCACTAGCACCATATCCGGCTTTTCTTCTGTCAGTACGGCGGTGAGGCCGGTTAGGATACGGGCTGTCACATCGGCCAGGCCCTGCGCCTCGCGCATCACATCCAGGTCATGGTCCACTCGCATCTCAAAGAAGCTGAGCACCTGATCCAACATGTCCCGGTGTTGGGCCGTAATGCACACCCGGTTTTCAATGCCAGGGGCCGCTTCCAGCGCATGCACCACCGGCGCCATCTTTATCGCCTCTGGCCGTGTTCCGAATATTTGCAGGATTTTCATGCCGTAAAACCAGTGTGATTAGAGCTTTCTTCTATTAGATGTAACAGTGGTATCAAAGGCTTTTTCCGTCAAATGGTTTCTTGAATTATGGACAATGCGCAAAACTTTCAGATTGTGATTTATTCTGAGAGGCTTCATAGCTTAGCCCCTCAGGGACGATCCGTACCGTTCCATATAGGAAATAGTGCCACTGGCTACAGCACGCCAGAAGGCGGGGAAAACAATTCTATGCAAATCTGAAAACCCTCGATAA
>JBNKGK010000013.1:0-20969 GCA_050289785.1 Kordiimonas sp. | reverse complement strand
CATGGCTCGTTGTAGCCAGACGGCGGACCATAAAGAGGCGGTAACCGCCTTCCTGGAAAAACGAGCCCCACAATTCAACCAAAACAACTGAGCAGGCATCTGCACCAGCAGGTGTGTGCTGCAGAGAGAAGATTAATTGATCTATTAGGAGTAAAGACGTGACAGGAAGTGAAGACTATAAAGGCCCTTTAGTCGGGCTGAATGTTGTTGATTTCGGGCATTATTTTGCAGGCCCCATGGCGGCGATGCTGCTGGCGGATCAAGGTGCCAATGTGGTTCATATTCAGCGCCCCGGTGCACCTGAACTGAAAGAGCAACAATATCGCTCTTTAAACCGCAACAAGAAAATACTGACCCTGGACCTCAAATCAGATGAGGGCCTGGCACAGGCAAAAGCATTAATCGCAAAAGCGGATGTCGTCGTTGAAAACTTTCGTCCCGGTGTGATGAAGCGTTTGGGGCTGGATTATGCAAGTCTGAAACCATTGAACCCTGGCCTGATTTATCTGTCTTTGCCGGGTTTTGCCTCTACAGATAAAGAGAATGCGCATATTCAGGCGTGGGAAGGTGTGATGAGCGCGGCTATGGGCCTTTACACCATGACAAGTGAGGTTCGCCGCCCCAATAACTTTCCTCCCCTTTACACATGGACGCCTATTTGCTCTGGCTATGGTGCCATGAATGGTGCAGGTGCTGTGATGGCCGCTCTTATTGCACGCCGTGAGCACGGTGTGGGCACCATGATTGAGGTGCCTCTGGTGGATGCAGGCATGACTGCTTTTGAGGCAGACTTCCTGATGAAAGGTGGAGGCGCTGTTCCTCTGCGTAAATATCCAACACCGTCGTCAGCAGGCCGTAAGAAGCGCGAAAATCCGAACGCTTATGAACCTGGTGATAGCATCGAGGTGCAAAAGGAAAAACTGTCCCGAGCGACCAAAAGACGCCTGTTCCAAACCTATGGTTTTATCATTTTTAAATGTGGCGATGGACGCGGCCTGATGCTCAGTTCCAAAAGCTGGAAAGTCCTTGAGATTTTAGGCATCAAAGATGAGGTGAAAAAAAGAGGTTTTGTTGTTGAAAGCCCTTGGGAAATAGGCTTGGGTAACAATGCTCATGGTTACTTGACTGATGAGCGTAAAGCGGAATTGTTAGGGCTCATTGAGGACGCGCTGAAAGCCAAACCTGCAGAAGAATGGGAAAAACTCATTCAGGATGCAGGGGGACATGCAAGCGTAGTGCGCACTCGCGATGAATGGCTATCGCTCGCACCTCATGCCGAATCCGGTATGGTGAACACGCTGGAAGATAAAGAGACAACTCTTTATGTGCCTGGCCGTCTTTCCGGTATTTCTGGCCCCGGTGATACACCTATCTCCCGCAAGCTTTATGATGCTGTGGAAATAAGTTTTTCAGACGCAGAAGAGCTGTTTTCCGGGTATGAGGTACCAACAGGTACGCCGCCGAAAACACCGCTCCGAAAAGGTGATCTTCTTAAAGGCCTCAAGGTTCTGGATATGTCTAACGTAGTGGCAGGGCCTTCCATCTCTGTTCACCTGGCGGAATATGGCGCAGAGATTATCCGCTCTGACCCACCAATTCCAACGCATTACAGCCCCGGTATTCACCCTATGGTGCTTTTGATGAACCAGGGTAAACGCAGCATTGTGTCTGATATGACCACAGCGCCAGGCCGTGAAATTTTCCGCAAGCTGGTGAACTGGGCTGATATTGTCACACACAACTGTGTGGATGGCACAGCCGAGCGCCTAGGTGTGAGCCACAAGCAGCTTCGTGAAATCAACCCCGAGATTGTAACCTGCCAGCTTTCTGGTCAGGGCGGTCCTTACAGGGGGGGCTGGGGTAATCGCCGTGGTGCAGAGCAGGACGTGCAGGCATCCACAGGCCTTATGGCCCTTTATGGAACGCTGGATGAACCGCAGAGACATTCAATCATTGGTCTTGGTGATGTGCCTGCAGGTTTTGGCGGTATCTTCACAGCCCTGCTGGGTGTTTATCAGAAGCGTACAAATGGCTATGGCAGCGAATGCCGCACCTCACTTGCGCATGTTAGCAACTATGTTCAATTTCCTTATATGATCATGGAAAATGGCAAGGCGGATTGGGGCGAGGCTCATGGCCAGTTTGCTGTTGGCCCAACATGGTATCAGCGTATCTACCAGTGTAACGATGGCTGGATTTTCGTCGGTGCCCACGAAAGCCGTGCTTCAGAACTGGCCGAGCTGGTGACAGGTGATGCCGGTGCTGATGAGGCTGCAATGGAAATAGCCTTACACGGTGAGAGCTGTGCTCACTGGACCGCCCTGCTGCAAAAGGCAAGCATTGGTTGCCACCGTGTGGAAACAGTGGAAGATATTCTCAAGGGCCTGGGTGTGAAGCATGTGGATAATGAGCCAGCTCATGAAACCGCTCATGCCGGTGCGGAAATCCTAAGCTGGGATAATCACCCTTGTGGCTATCAGGTTATTATGCCTGCACCAGATTATGTGCGCATTGGTGAGGATCATTCCTGGTTCCGCCTGAAGCCTGCGCCGCGTATTGGTGGCCACACACGAGAAGTGCTTGCAGAGCTTGGTTACTCTGAAGAGCAGATTGAAGAGCTGATCCGTTATCGTGTAGCGCACGAATATTTCCCACCCATGGGAAGCACGGAAGCCCATTTGTTCCCGATCAAAAAAGCTGGTTAAGGCAGCACCTGCCTGGCCCGGTTCTCCGGGCCGGGCATCATAATAATATGGTGAAGAGAGTATAATAATGACAAAGCAGGAAACAGACTATCAAGGGCCACTGAAAGGGCTGAATGTAATTGATTTTGGCCACTATTATGCGGGGCCGATGGCTGCAATGTGGCTGGCAGATCAGGGTGCAAATGTGCTTCATATTGTGAAGCCCGGACCATCAGAACTTAGCCCTCAGCAATTCCGCCTTCTGAACAGAAACAAGAAAGTGCTGGAGCTGGACCTGAAAACAGCAGAAGGCCTTGCCGAAGCCAAAAAACTGATCAGCAATGCAGATGTGTTGATTGAAAATTTCCGCCCTGGTGTGATGAAACGGCTTGGCCTTGGTTATGCTGATCTGAAGAAAGAGAACCCAGGCCTTGTTTATCTCTCTCTGCCGGGTTTTGCGTCGACTGACAAGCGGGCACATTTGCAGGCATGGGAAGGTGTGATGTGCGCGGCTTCGGGCCTCTACACCATGACCAATGATTATCGTGAACCGCTAGAGTACCCCCCTGTTTATAGCTATGTGCCGTTATGCTCCAGCTATGGTGCCCTTAATGGTGTGATGTCTATCATGGCGGGCCTTGTTGCTCGCGAAAAATATGGCATGGGCACCTTTATTGAGGTAGCGCAGGCTGATGCCGGCCTTAATGCTTTTGAAGCCAACTATCTGATGAAGCCAAACTCTGCGCTTGGTCCGCTTCGTGCGATGCCGGGGCAGGAGACAGCGGCCCCGCCAATTCCTGAGTTTTTCACTCCTTATATCTATGACCCGAATGATAGCGAGGAAGAACAGGCAAGGAAGCTTGAGGGGGCTCGTCAGGCGATGATGATCTCCACCTTCATCTTCAAGATTTTCCCTTGTGAGGATGGCCGTGGCCTGTTGATCCATATCTATCGTTCCTTTGCGAAAAAGCTGTTTAAAATGCTTGGCATTGATGAACAGGTGCGCGCGGAAGGTTATGTAATGGAAAGCGCGTGGGAACCTAACCTGCCACATAACATCACGGGCTATATGAGCGAGGAGCGCAAAGCCCGCCTTTTGGAGTTGATGGATGAAGCACTGATGTCACGCCCTGCTGAAGAGTGGGAAACCATTTTGCAGGATGCGGGTGGCCACGCGGCGGTTATGCGTACCCGTGATGAGTGGCTTTCCATCGAAGCGCACCTTGACGCCGGTTTCCATGTGAAAATGAACAACGGCGATACCGAGCTTGTGGTGCCGGGACGTATGGTATCTATCACCGGGCCAGGCAATGTGGTGCAGGACACACCTTTTCTAGAGCCTGTGATAATTGATGCAGGTGAAGCCGAAAAGCTGTTTGACAGACCAGCCAGAAAATATGGCACAGATGCCATTCAGCGCCCTCTGAAGAAGGGTGATCTGCTGCGCGGCCTGAAGGTGCTGGATTTTGCTAATATCGTGGCGGGCCCTTCCGTAGCAGCGCATCTGGCGGAATTTGGGGCTGATGTGATCAAATGTGATCCACCGAACCCCAGCCACTATATGCCTCATATGATGCCACTTACTGTGCGGACGAACCATGGTAAACGCAGTATTTTGACTGACCTGACCACAGCGCCAGGCCGGGACATTTTCAGCCAACTCGTTGAATGGGCAGATGTGGTTTCTCACAACTCAGTGGATGGCACAGCAGACAGGCTGGGTGTTACGCACCAGCAACTCCAAAAACTTAACCCGAATATTGTGAGTTGCCAGCTTTCCGCTTATGGAGGGCCGCGCCCAGGAGGTTGGGGCCAGCGCCGCGGTGCAGAGCAGAATGTGCAGGGCTGCACAGGCCTGATGCAAATCTATGGCACGGTGAAAGAACCTGTTCGCCACACAGGTATTGGCATGGGTGATATTCCATCCGGTTTTGGTGGTGCCTTTGCTGCTCTTGTTGGGGTTTACCAGCAGCGAACTACAGGCTACGGCGGGTCTTGCCGTTTTGCGCTGGCGCAGGTGGGTAACCATGTGCAGCTACCACATATGATGATGGAAGACGGTAATGCCGATTGGGGTGAAGCCGGTGGCCAGTTTGCTGTTGGACCTAGCTGGCATCAGCGTATGTATCAATGTGCGGATGGTTGGCTTTATGTGGGCACCCCGGAGACAGCGTCAGACACCCTTGCAGAAGTAGTAGCAGGGCATAGCGATGCCACAGTAGAGGAAATGGAAGCTGCCTTTGTCAAGCAAAGCATCAGCCAGTGGCGCGGCAAGTTTGAAGGTGTTGGTATTGCCTCTCATCCGGTGTGGACAGTGGAGGATATCATCGGCAATGGTATTCGTGTGGTTGAAAATGAACCCACCGACCATGTAGCCAAAGGCGGTGGCGAAATCCTCTGCTGGGAAAACCACCCTTGTGGTACCCCTGCCATTTTGCTGGCGCCTGATTGTGTGCGTGTTGGTGAGGATAATAGCTGGTTCCAGCCTCGTCCTGCGCCAAAGCTTGGGTCTCATACGCGGGAAATTCTCCGGGAACTTGGCTACAGCGAGGATGAAATTCAGCATCTGGTGAATATCCGTGTGTCTCATGATTATTTCCCGGTGATGGGTGGCACTGATGTGTATTTCGCTCCCAAGCGCAAGGAAGTTAAACGCGCCATGCAGGATGATGCCGTGGTACCCATGGTAGACCAACCGACTGCATCCGAGAAAAAAGGTCTGGACCCTTACATCCCAATGTAAGGACCAGGCAAAGCTCTTTGCCTTTGGCGAAGGGCTTTTCTGTAAATGAAATAATATTGGCTTCGGTCATAACTGCGCGAGGAAAAAAGGAAAGATGGAGAAGTGTAAAGTGTTGAAAATGCTTTGCCTGTTGCTTGGGTTAACCGGGTTGACAGGTGAACTTATGGGTGTTTTTGCTGCATCTGAGTACCTGCCGCCAAAAGTGGAAAAATTTCACTTGAAGGCCAAGCATATTGACCAGACTTTCGAAATCCATGTGTTACTGCCAAGGCGGTTAAAAGATGGGTCAGAGCGTTTTCCGACGCTTTATATGACTGATTCAAATGGCGATATGCTCTTTAAGGGTATCACTAAGATGATTCAGGCTTCTTTAACGCCGCGCTATATCACTATTGGCATTGGCTATCTGGATGGGCAGGATGCAGGGTCTTTGCGTGTCAGAGATTTCTCGCCCAAGAAAGAACCTTCCTTTCAATATTTTTCACCGAAAAACTGGCGACCTGAAGGCGGTGGGGCGGAAAAGTTTCTGGCTTTTATCCGTGAAGAACTGATGCCTGCAATTGATGCCAAATATCCTACAATCCCGAATGACCGTGGCTATTACGGTGATTCCCTTGGTGGTGTGTTCGGGCTCCATGTTCTCTTTAATCACCCTGAAAGTTTTGGCCGCTATATTATTGGTAGTGCTGGCTATTATGTGCATGGCGGCAGACAATATGTTGATATGGCAGAAGAGTATATCGCATCGGGCAAACGCCTGAACGCAAAACTGTTTATCGGTGTAGGTGATGAGGAAGACCTTGAGTTCCGGTATAAGGGAAACGCCATTCGTGTGCCCGCACTGAGGAGGCTAGAGCATCTCTTCGCAGATGCAGACTTCCCAGACCTGGAGCTGACAACACGTGTGTTTGAGGGGCAAAACCATATGAGTGTGATCCCTTTGAACTATTTTTACGGGGCGCAAGCCGTGTTTGGTGTGAAGCCCTGTGATGACCCGCTCAGCGTGGGGACAGGCTGCACAACAGAAGAAGAAAAAGAAATGTGGAAGGAAAGCCGTCCGGGCCAATAGGCTCGGCGGGTTTCTTATCAATAGATAAAAGTATAAGGATGATATCATGACAGCATTGAAGCGGGTTCTTTTCTCTTGCTTTATTGGTTTGCAGCTTTTTGCTGTTTCTGCCCATGCTGGTGGGCATATGCCCTATGGCCTGCCTAAGGTGAAGGCAGAAAAGGTGGGCATGTCCAGCGAGCGCCTTAAGCGTATTGCCCCTGCCATGCAGGGCTATATTGATCAAAAGCAGGTGCCAGGTTTCATCACTGTCATTGCCAGAGATGGCAAAATTGTTCACGCTAACACCATGGGTGTTCGTGATATGAAAAGCGGTGCTCCCATGGAAACGGACACCATCTTCCGCATCTACTCTCAAACAAAACTGATCACCGCTGTGTCCACCATGATGTTGATGGAAGAGGGCAAGCTTGCCATTAATGACCCTGTTTCCAAATATCTGCCTGAATTCAGCAACATGAAGGTGCAGAAGGAAGGGCCAGACGGCGCGGTAATACTTGAGGATGCCAAACCGATTACCATCAAGCATCTGCTGACCATGACATCCGGTGTTACCGGCGCCTCTGATACTGCCATTGGTCGCATGTATAAGGCTGCGGGTGTGAAAGGCAGCCCCGGCCGTCTTTCAGGTCTCAGCGCAAAAGAATATGTGAAACGCATTGCAGGCATACCGCTTGCCTTCCAGCCAGGCACCAAATGGCAATATGGTGAATCCACATCCGTGCTGGGGCGTGTTGTCGAAGTGGTTTCTGGCATGATGTTAGGTGATTTCTTTGAACAGCGCCTGTTTAAGCCGCTGGGCATGGTGGATACGGATTATTATGTGCCCAAAGGCAAGAAGAACCGCCTTGCCACTATTTATATGCAGAAAAAAGACGGGTCTATCCGTAAGGCCAAAGAAGAAGAAAGCGGCGATGATTACGGCAAAGTGCCTAGTTACGAGCTTGGCACGGCGGGTCTTGCAAGTACAGTGGCAGATTATATGCGCTTTGCGCAAATGCTGGCCAATAATGGCGAATTTAATGGCGTTCGCTACCTCAGCCCAACAACAGTTGACCTGATGATGGAAAATCACCTTGCTGAAGAGGTGGGCTATATAAACCTGCTTGGGCACGAAGGCTCCAAATGGGGACTAGGCGCTGCCCTGTTGGTTGATCCTATAGCTGCAGCCAGTGCGGGGTCTGCGGGTACCTTGTTTTGGGGGGGCGGTGGCGGCACCCGCTACTGGATTGACCGCAAGGAAGGCATTGTGGCGCTGATTTACACGCAGGTGATGCGCACCTCTGCGGATTATTCATGGCGCTTTCACCAGATGGTCTATCAGGCGATTACAGACAAAAAACAATAGTGGTTCTTGTGTGGGGACACAGGGGAGGAAGTATGAAACAAGGGAAATATAATGACATCTCATAACGACAGCGAATATCCAACACCAGCGGTGGCATGGAGCATGGTAGCAGCTCTATCATTTGCCTATATGTTCTCGATTGTGGACCGAAGCATTATCGCGCTTCTTATCGACCCGATGAAAGCGGATCTAGAGATTACAGACACCCAGATAAGCCTTCTTACAGGCTTCGCTTTTGCAGGGATTTATGCCGTAACAAGCCTGCCCATGGGGCGTGTGGCTGACCTCTGGTCACGCAAATATGTGTTAACATTTGGGATTATTGTCTGGAGCATCCTGACCATAGGCTGTGGCTTTGCCCGTAATTTCACGCAGCTTTTCTTCGCTCGTATGGGGGTTGGTTTTGGTGAGGCGGCACTTACCCCTACCGCACAGGCGATGATGCCAGACCTGTTTCCACCCCACAAGCTTGGACGAGGGATGAGCGTTTATGTCACTTGTGGGCTCAGTGGCATGGGAGTGTCCCTTGTTATCGGTGGTTTGGTGATTGCTTTGGCTGATCAGTGGGGGGCTGTTTCCATTCCTGGTCTGGGTGTTTTTCAGCCATGGCAAATGGTGCTCATATTGGTGGGGGGGGTTAGCCTTCTGGCTGCCATTCCCTTTATTTTATTGCCCGAACCTGCCAGGCATCAGCCTCCCGGCCAGCGGACGTTTACCACGGATGACAAGAAACTTTCCACTGTATTGAAATTTCTTTGGCAGGAACGTGGCTATTATTTCCCGTTTCTTTTCGGTTTTGCCATGATTTCCATGATGCTCACGGGCATTGGAGCGTGGGTGCCTAGCTATTTTATTAGAGTGCTTGGCTGGACAGCCACCGAAACAGGCTCAGCCCTTGGTGCAGCCACGGTGGCGGGTACTATTGTCGGTGGCCTCAGTATGGGGGCCTTGTCTGATTGGCTGTATGGCAGAGGTGACCGTACAGCTCCTTTAAAACTGATGATCATTCTTAGCCTTTCCATGGCATCGGGCGGGTG
Organism: Kordiimonas sp.; assembly: GCA_050289785.1. Taxonomy (GTDB): domain Bacteria; phylum Pseudomonadota; class Alphaproteobacteria; order Sphingomonadales; family Kordiimonadaceae; genus Kordiimonas. Next base: position 12,088 of record JBNKGK010000013.1, on the reverse strand, counting down.
GATGCTGGTTTATGTACCTTATGTGCCAGTAAAGCTGTTTGCTATTTTCTTTGGTAGTGCTCATGTAGCCGCTCTGGTTGCGCTGAAGCCCACCTGTATGCAGTTGGTGACACCTGGGCATATGCGGGCACAAGTGGCCGCTATTGGCCTGTTTTCTGCCAATTTTATTGGTTATGGCTCGGGTTCCACAGTTATAGCGTTGGTGATGGATTATGTGTTTGCTGACCCTCTTTCCGTGGGGCATTCCATTTTCGTCGTTGGCACCACGGGCTATGCGTTGGGGGCCGTTCTGCTTTATGGCAGTTTCCGCACCTTCAAGCGGCTTAGCTATGCTGACAAACCTGATGCTGCGGCGACTGAAGAGAAAGCGGATGTAGGCATGAGCAGTTCTGCTGTTGCAGAGAATGCATGATTGGCTGAAAAGATGAAGCAACATGCATTATGCGTAATCATTGCGGCCATGGCCTGCCTCCGGGCGGGGCAGGCTATGGCCTCGGATGATAGCTGGTATCCCTCCAAATATGGTAAGGATGACACGATCGGAGCAGCCAATAACCTTTCCCCTGTCATTGTTAAAAAGGCAGCGGGGCTTGTAACAACAGGCAAGGTATATTCGTTGGGCATGGTGCTGGATGCCAAGGCCCCTCCTGAGGGGCGTCCGTATCATATTATTGTTACGTCTGCTCCAGCGGCGCCTTCCGGCCCCAATAAAGTTGTTTCATTGGATGACTTTATCCATGTAGGGCTGGGCAAAGGTACCAGCATGGACGGCCTTGCCCATGTGGGCATGGATGGCCGTTATTATAACGGTATCAAGCCTAATGCTTCCGCCCCTTATGTGGGGCTTGATAAACTTGGTACCGAAAATGTGCCGCCGATTGTCAGTCGCGGTATCCTTCTGGATATGGCCAGCTATTTCGGTGCAAGGATGCTTGATGAGGGCGTTACCTTTAATAAGGCAGAGATAATGGGCGCAGCTAGACGCCAGAAGGTGGATATCAGAAAAGGGGATGTTGTTCTGCTCCACACTGGGCGAGGAGCGCTTATTAAAGTGGATAATGAGCGTTATCTTGGGGGATATCCCGGTCTGGGTGAAGAGGGAGCACATTATCTGGCTGATCTTGGGGTTGTGATGGTTGGCTCTGATGCGCCTGCCGTGGAAGTTTATCCCCATGAGACAGATAAATTTTTTCCTGTACATCAGATACTGGCCACCCAAAATGGTGTTTACATGCTCGAAGCCACTTTGACAGCAGAGCTGGCGGCAGACAAAGCTTATGAGTTTTTGTTTGTGATGAGCTGGCCCCGGTTCAAGGGGGCGGTGCAGGCGGCAGTTAACCCCATCGCTATTCGTTGAGGTTGCTAGCTGATTAAGGCTGCAACGATTTCCTTAAAGGGCTGGCTATCATCGGCCAGCCTTTCAGGGGGCACATCAATTTTGACGCTAATCAGTTTTTTGGCGCCCATAAATTCTGCCACGCGACCAACACAATCAGCCGCAATCACCTTGCCCTCTTTCAGGTAAAAGAAGGCCACAGAACGAGAAGCCTCATCTCCGCGTCTGACAAGCGTGTCATAGCCTTCACTGAGCCCAGCGATTTGCAGCTTCAGGCCATATTGATCAGACCAGAACCACGGCAGGGCATCATAGATATCCTCTTCGCCCAACATATGGCCAATGGCCACCTTTGCCTGGTCAACCGCATTCTGCACAGATTCAAGGCGCAGAGAGCGGCCATAAAGCTGGTTTGGATGCCATGTGACATCGCCCACGGCATATATATCGGGATCTGATGTTTGGCAGCGTTCATTCACCTGAATACCAAGCGGGGCCACTTCCAGCCCTGCACCTTCAGCCAGCTCGGTGTTCGCAATGAGGCCAATGCCAGCCACAACCATGTCAGCTTTGTAACGGGTGCCATCTGCTGTGAGCACATTTGCCACTTTGCCCTTTTCCCCTTCGAGGGCAGTGACTATAGCGCCCGTTATGACCTGCACGCCTTCTTCTTCATGGAGGGTTTGATAAAAGGCGGAAACTTCCGGGGCGACGACCCGTGCCAGAATGCGGTCCGCCGCTTCTATCACTATCACAGCCTTACCAAGCTTGCGGGCAACCGAGGCCGCCTCAAGGCCAATATAGCCGCCGCCGATGATGACAATCGTCTCTGCCTGATGAAAGTCATCCCGCATGGCATCTGTATCGGCCATGGTGCGCACATAATGAACGCCTTTCAGGTCATGCCCTGGGCAGGCCAGTTTGCGGGCATGGCCGCCAGTGGCGAGAAGCAGCTTGTCATAAGATAGTGTGGTACCATCAGAGAGCCCAACCTCTTTGCTTTGTCTGTTGATGTTTGTCGCTTTGGTGCCAAGCCTGAGGTTAATCCCGGCACCGTCATAAGCCTGCTGGCGCAGGATAGGCAGGCGCTCGGCGCTCAGGTCGCCGGAAAGATAGGCCTTGGACAGGGGAGGGCGCTGGTAGGGCAGGGTTGGTTCATCACTCACCAGAGTGACATTACCTTCAAACTTTTTCATCTTGAGGCTTGTTACTGCCTGAGCTGCGGCATGTCCTCCGCCGATAATAACCAGCTTTTCCATATCCTTGTCCTTATAGATGTTGAGCGCATTCAGAGCATGAAGAGCGCTGTATAGTCAAGTGATACGCACTTGCATGTAGCCCCACCAATCGGGTAGGTCATAGAGTATCTATCATCCTGTAAGGGGAACGCCTGTGGGGCTTTTTGAAATCCTGGTTGGACTATGTGTTATCTTGCTCATTGTGGCGCTGTTTTTTCTGTGGCGTTTGTCCTCGGGATTGAAGCAAAAGGATAGCTCAGAAACAGATGTGCAGCTTCTGCGGATTTCAGAGCGGCTTGCGGGCCTGACTGAACAGGCAGAGCGACGAGAAGAGGCCATTCGTCGGGAATTCCGTGATAATCGTGAAGACCTTGGCAAGGCCCTCATGACGCTGGGCGAGACAGTGCGCAAACTGGGGGCTGACCAGACAGCTTCGCAGCAACAATTCCGTGACAAGCTGGATGAAAAGATGAAAGAGCTTCGGCAGGAAAATAGCCAGAAGCTGGAGGAAATGCGCAAAACCGTTGATGAACGGCTCCAAACTACCCTTGAAAAGCGCTTGAGTGAAAGTTTCAAAACAGTTTCAGAACGGCTGGAAGCTGTGCAGCGAGGCCTGGGGGAAATGCAGAACCTGGCAACCGGAGTGGGCGACCTGAAGCGTGTACTGACCAATGTGAAGACACGTGGCACGGTGGGGGAAGTTCAGCTTGAACTGTTAATCAGCGATATCCTGACGCCAGAACAATATGTAGCCAATTATGATTGCGGCAAAAAAACCGGCGGCTTGCGGGTGGAGTTTGGCATTCGAATGCCGGGCACAGAGAATGAGGTTTATCTGCCCGTGGATGCCAAATTCCCGACGGAAGATTATGAGCGCCTGCTTTCCCGCCGGGAGGTGGGAGATGTGGACGGCATTACAGACTCAATGAAACAGCTCACAAACAGGGTGAAGGGTTTCGCCAAGGATGTAGCGCAGAAATATATCAATGAGCCCTATACCACCCCGTCTGCCATCCTCTTTCTGCCCACCGAAGGCCTTTATGCAGAAATGTTGAGTGTGCCGGGTTTTGTCGAATCAATTCAGCGGGATTTTGCGGTCACTATAACGGGGCCGACCAACTTTCAGGTGCTGCTCACCACCTTCCGTATGGGTTTCCAGCAGATGGTGATGCAAAAACATGCGGCCGAAGTGTGGAAAGTTTTGGGGGCTGTGAAGTCGGAATTTGCCAAATATGGCGAGCAAATCACGGCCATGAGCAAAAATGTAAGTGCCATGGAGAAACATATTGAGAAACTTGAGACCCGGAAAAATGTTATGATAAGGGCGCTTAAAGATGTGGAAGTTATTGAAAATAAAGAAGAAAATGAGCTTCTTGAGTGAGCTATGACAAAAACGCATTGCTGCAATGCAGAAAGTTGTAATGACTCTTATTAAAAAACTCTTGAAATCCGAAAAAGGTCGTCTATATTCATATTTGTAACGTAATGATGAACATTAAAACTTAAGTCAGGGCGTTACAGGCTGCAGGTGCAGCATAGACAGTGAAATCGACAGGGTGATCCCCCAGTCACCTATGTTGAGATAAGGATTGATAGAGATGTTTACGAAATTGCTTGAACAGAAAAACAGCAACCAGGCTTATGTAGCCCCTAATCTTTCTGAGCGCGCTTCCCGTCGTCAGCGCCGCACAGAGCGTTTCATGCGTGCAGTTTGAAAGAAAGTTTAGGTAACCCCTAGAGACAAGTTTTACAGTTTAACGGCCGGGTACGGTATAGTATTCCTCTCCCCAGAGAATACACCTCCCCTCCCTTCTCCCCAGAAGCCTGCCCGGCCGTTCTCCCCCCATAGTCTGTCCACTGAGGCGCTTCTTTTAGAGCGCCTCTTTTTTTGTTCATAGTTATAGCCTTTCTCTCGTTATGTGGACCTTGTTTCAGCATCCATGCTTCCCTATGCTCTCATTATCGTGGGCTATTGCGACATGAAGGGCTTCTTATGAAAACTAACTTGCCATTATTTACGTCTGTCAACCTTTCTGTGGGCGAGGGGCCGGATTGGTCTGCGGAGCAGGGCATGATGGCGCGTCTGGGTGGCCCTGTGTGTGGTGTGGATGAAGTGGGCAGGGGGCCGCTTGCCGGGCCGGTGGTGGCAGCGGCCGTCATTCTAAACCCTGACGAAGTGCCGGTGGGCCTGAATGACAGCAAGAAGTTAAGCGCGAAAAAGCGGGATAGGCTCCATGATGCGATCATGGAAAAGGCCGTCGCTGTTTCCATCGCCGAAGCGTCCGTTGAGGAAATAGACGAAATCAATATTCTGCAGGCCTCCATGCTGGCCATGCGCCGCGCAGTGGCTGGCCTGTCTGTCACACCCGTTGGTGCGTTGGTGGACGGTAATCGTGCGCCGGGGCTGGATATGGAAACTGAAACACTAGTGAAGGGGGATAGCAGGTCTCTTTCCATCGCCGCGGCCAGCATTGTGGCAAAAGTTTTTCGCGATCGCTTGATGCAAAAATTGCACAAAATCCACCCAGAGTATGATTGGGCGCAAAACGCAGGATATGGTGTGGCCAAACATATGGCAGCACTAGAGCTTGTGGGTGTAACCCCGTTTCACCGTAAATCCTTTGCGCCGATTCGAAAGATTTTAGATGAGATTCGTCCTATAAGATATTGATTCATATAAAAGAATCTCTTGACCTCGAATCGATAACGACTCATACTTATCTCCATAAAGCGTTTGGTGAACTGTAAAAACACAAGCTCAAAAAGGGCACGCCAGCGCTCGAACAGGCGGTAAAGCCGGGACGGAGATAGATATGGCTTATGCACGTAATGCGGTGCCTAGTAAGGCGCTGTTGGGCTCCTTGCCTTTGAACAAAATTGTTCAGGGTGATTGTATTGATGTAATGAACAGTTTGCCGGAAAAGTCAGTTGATGTGATTTTTGCGGATCCCCCTTATAACATGCAGCTTAAAGAAACACTTTCCCGCCCGGATAACAGCAAGGTGGATGGTGTGCATGATGCGTGGGATAAATTCTCCAGCTTTTCTGCCTATGATGAATTTACCTATCGCTGGCTTGCCGCCGCGAAACGGGTGCTGAAGGATACAGGCACCATTTGGGTAATTGGCAGCTACCACAATATTTTCCGTGTGGGTAATGCACTTCAGAACCTGGAATATTGGGTGCTGAACGATATTATCTGGCGCAAAACCAACCCGATGCCGAATTTCCGTGGTACACGTTTTACCAATGCCCATGAAACACTCATTTGGGCGGCGAAATCAGCAGATAAAGGCGGCTACACCTTTAACTATGATGCCATGAAAGCCATGAATGATGACACGCAGATGCGGTCTGACTGGACATTGCCTATCTGCTCCGGCAAGGAACGCCTGAAATCAGGTGATAAAAAAGCCCATGCCACACAGAAGCCGGAATCGCTGCTGTATCGTGTGCTGATGTCTTCCACCAAGCCGGGTGATGTGGTGCTCGATCCGTTTTTTGGCACGGGCACAACAGGTGCGGTGGCGAAGAAGTTGGGCCGCAATTACGTGGGTATTGAGCGCGAGACAGATTATATTCAGGTGGCGACCAAGCGTATTGCTGCTGTAACACAGCTGGATGATGATGCCCTGGGTTATACAGAAAGCAAGCGTGCCCAGCCGCGCATTCCGTTTGGTTCGCTGCTTGAGCGCGGCCTGATCCAGCCCGGTGAAACACTCTATGACAGCCACAGGCGCTATGCGGCGCGCGTGCGCACCGATGGTACACTCATTACAGAAGGCAGCCGAGGCTCTATCCACCAGGTTGGCGCCAAGGTGCAAGGCGCGCCTGCGTGCAATGGCTGGACTTTCTGGCATGTGGAGAAAAAAGGCGAGCTATTGTCTATTGATTTCTTCCGTGAGCAAGTACGCGCCGAAATGAATTAAGAAAATCAGGGTTCTTCGAGGCCCGAGAAACGCGGATGCCCGTCTGCGTTCCTCCGTAAGACGCCCTTCCATGTGAAGGGCGTCTTTTCTTTTTTCTGTTATTGAAGCCGGTTCCAGCCCACTCCCAATCAGATTACCTGATAGAAGAGATCATTCTTATCTGTCACCCCGGACCCGACGCGTGAGCGTCGGAACCGATCCGGGGTCCAGGAATTCAGTAAGGCCTTCGCCAAAGGCGACGTCACCTCTGTTTTCTGGTCCCGTGTCGTAACCTGCCTTTGGCTGGGCACGGGATGACGGTACAGGTAGATTTCGCATAAAAGGTGAACCGATGGCATGAGTTGCAAAAAAAAAATTAAAAAAAATGGCCACTTTGCCTGAGTGTCACGTCTTAACCGTCTGACGGTGTTTTCCCTGTGTCCTGCCGGATGGGATTTGTGCAGGGAATATGATAGGTTGATGACAAGGCAGATAAAGCGGTGCCATGGATGGAAGAAGAGGGTAACAATAAAGAAACAGCATCAGATGCAGCGGGTGCTCGCAGTGATGCAGTAGCCATGCTTGGTGAGAAACATGATGTTGTTCTCCATATTTTTAACACCCATAGACCAGCCATTACCCGTTTCTTGAAACGCACTTTGACCTCATCAGAAGAGGTGGCCGATGCCTTGCAGGAGATTTACCTCCGGCTATCCCGTCTGCCTGATGTGGCAGCCCTGGAGAAAAGCCCCAGAGCTTATATGTTCCGTATCGCCACCAATTTGGTTCATGATGATGTACGGAAGAAATACACACGCCATGCCCGCCAGCATTTTGTCTATGAAGAGGAAGAGCTGGAGGGCGAAAGCCCCACACCGGAAGATCAGGTAAGCCAGAACCAGCAACTGGCGCTTTTAAAAGCCGCGTGTGACAGGCTTGACCCGCAGGAGCGGAGGGTTTTCTTCCTGCACCGCATACATGAATTAACCTATCAGCAAATTGCAAAAGAAACCGGCGTTTCTGCCCGTACGGTGCGGCGCTGGGTTGTGCAGACCCTCAGTTTCCTTCAGGAACAGGTAAAAGGCCATGGATAAAGAGATGACAACAGGCCCGGAAAATAAAGCGGCAGCAGATATGACAATCCGTCCCACCTCGCGTGCGGCTTATTGGTACGAAAAGAACCTTTCCGGTGATATGTCGGACGCGGATATGGAAACCTTTGAAGCCTGGCTGGACGCTGATACCGAAAATGAGCGAGCCTATGCAGATTGCAGCCAGGTTTGGGCCATGAGTGGCAGTTTGCCTTTTTGGGATGGGGCTGAAGTGAAGGGGCCTGAGAACCGAAGGGCAGAGAGTGCAGCTCCTGCAGCAAATGGGCGACCGTGGAAATATATGTTGATGGCGGCTTGTCTTGCCTTTGCTTGCCTGTTTGGTGCGGCGAATTATTGGGGCTATCTTGGAGAGCATTTTGAGACGGCTGTGGGTGAGCAAAGGCTTTTAAAGCTGGCCGATGGTTCCACCGTGCATATGAACACGGCAACAGAGCTGTCTGTGCATTATTTACCTGGTAGGCGGTTGATCAAACTAACATCAGGGGAAGCTTGGTTTGATGTGGCGAAAGAGCCGGACAGGCCTTTTGAAGTCAGTGCCGGGCCGGGGCTAGTGCGGGCGCTGGGCACAGCCTTTGCCATACGGACACATGAGGGAGCCGTGAAGGTAACTGTCTCGGCAGGCAAGGTGGAACTGGTGCAGGAGCAATTAGCTGCCAACCTGAGAGGGCCGCATGAAACGCCTAAATTAGTTGCCGGAGAGCAGCTTGATTATGGTGCGCGTGGCCTTCTCTCTGAAGTGCATCAAGTGGAGATTGGCAAGACCATGGCCTGGCGTAGTGGCAAAGTGAATTTCTCTGATGCAAGCCTGGTGGAAGTTCTGGAGGAAATGAACCGCTATAGCCGTATTCCCTTTGTAATTGGCGATGAAGCTCTGAATGCGCACCGGCTGAGCGGTGTGTTCCGTATTGATGATATTGAGACGCTGCTGAAGGGCCTTGAATATGCTGTGCCGGTGACCATTACCCGACAAGGGGATAGGATTGTGCTCACGGCACGGACTACAGAAAACAAGAATAGTTAGAAGAGATTAACAGAATTTTTAGAAAAAAATGGCCACTCTTTTCTCATGTCACGTCTTTACCTCCCTGCCACAGCTTTTGTGGTTTCAGGGAAACTAGGGAGAGACATAATGATGAACCCGGTGATGACAAGTATGCGCAAAACCAGAATTAAATATATGCTGGCAGGCTGTGTTTCAGTGAGTGCGATGCTCACAGGGACTGTTGGTGCTGCGGCTGATGGCGCCGCTGTGGATTATGCCATACCGTCTGACAAGCTTGAGAGCGTGCTGCGCCAATACGCAGAGCAGAGCGATACAGCAATTATTTTTTCTACTGATCTGGCGCGCAAAATTCCAAGCACTGGTTTGAAGGGCAGTTATGCACCGGAAGTAGCGCTAGATATGCTGCTCCAAGGTACAGGCCTTATTCACCAGAAAGATGATGGGCTGGTTATCATTAAAAAGGCAGAGAGAGCACTGAACACTGATACCATGCAAGTTGCTTCTCAGGAGGGAAACGAAGAGAATAGTTTTGTTCTGGAAGAAATTATCGTGACGGCCACCAAGCGGGCTGAAAGCCTGCAGGATGTGCCGCTTTCCATTACGGCCTTATCCGCTTCCGCCATTGAACGTCAGGGTATTGAGGGGTCTGATGATTTTGCAAGGCAGGTTCCCGGTATTATCAGGAACAGTTTCGGCAAGAATATTGGCAGTTTTACATTCCGTGGCATAGGCACGGCTAACTTTATCGAGAATATTCAGCCGACCGTTGCTGTCTATCTGGATGAGTTGCCGATGACATCCGCAGAATCGCTTACAACACCTAACCCTCGGCTTTTTGATGTTGAACGGGTGGAAGTTCTTCGAGGCCCTCAGGGTACATTATTTGGATCAGGTTCTCTTTCCGGGGCTGTACGGTTGGTGACTAAAAAGGCTGATCCGACCGGCTTTGATGCTGCGGCCAGTGTGGATTTTGGCCTGACCAAAAGCGATTCCTTCCGTCAACGATATAATGCAATGGTTAATATTCCGTTGGTGGACGATAGGCTTGCTGTTCGTGCCGTCGGGTATTACCGCAATGAAGATGGCTATATGGATAATATCCGGCAGAGTGTGGAAAACTCGGATTCCAATGAGGACTGGGGGTTTCGTTCATCCCTGCGCTGGAATGCAACAGACCGTCTGACGGCTACTTTTGGGGTTGTTCATGAAAATGCGCAGCCTAATGATAATTCTCTCTATAACCCCGATCTGGGCAAGTTCAAGCGCAGCACCTTTGTGCTGGACCAGTGGGCTTCCGAACTGACCCATTACAACGGTACAATTGAATATGATTTTGGCGGTGCCATGCTGACATCATCTTCCACCTATTCCGTGGCGGCCCTGCAGACTGTGGACGACCTGAGCGGCCTCTTTCCCGGCGTAGCCCCCTTTGGTTTTTACCGGGATGATGATGCCAAAACGTTTGTTGAAGAAATTAGGGTGGTCTCGACTACGGACTCTGCTTTGGAGTGGGTGGTCGGAGGTTTTTTCCTTGATCGTAAAACCAACAGGACTGATGCCCTTATGGGTGATCCGGCGCATCTGGCGGCTAAAGGCATTACAGGTGCTCTTCCTGTAGAGATAAATGGCCAGTCTTTGTTGGGGGTAAGCAGAAACAGGGCTGATTTTGATACGCAGGAGCTTGCAGGTTTTGGGGAGCTTTCATGGCATCTGACAGATGAGCTGACTCTGGTTGGCGGACTGCGTTACGGGTATGCAAAAGTATCCATTCTCCGCCATGATACCAGTCTGGATTCCAATTTCTTTGCGCTTGCTTTTGGTGATGGGGGGCCCCTCGTTTTCACACCGCTTGAAGAGAGGTATCTGACAACGGGCAAAAAGAATAAATTAACAAAGAAGCTGAGCCTGACGTGGGAACCTTCCGACCAGCAGACCTACTATCTTCAGGCGGCAGAAGGCTACCGTATCGGCACGATCAATCCCGCCGGTTTTACCAGAGGTGGGCTGAGCCGGATTGACCCGACAGATATTCGCATACCCGAATTTACCAAGCCTGATACGCTTTGGAACTATGAAGCGGGCGCCAAACTAACCTGGTTTGATGGCAGGCTGAAAACCAATGTTGCGCTTTATTATATCCCATGGAAGGACATTCAGCTTAATGCCAACCGGGTTTCTGACGGCGTCGATTTTATCGCCAATATCAGTAAAGCTGTTTCCAAGGGTGTTGAACTGGAAATGCAGGCCTGGCCGACGGATGCCCTGGAACTGGGCCTGAACGTGACCCTGCAGGATGCGGAAATTACTAAAGTAACAGAGGATGAAGCCAATTTTTCCGGTGCGGAAGTCGGGGCACCTCTTGCCTCGCCGGATTTCCAGCTATCTGGCTATATTCAGTATAGCTGGGAACTGAGTGGCGGGCAGGAAATGTTCGCCCGCCTGGATGCGCAACACCTAGGCGCATACCCTAACGGCCTGCCCAACCTGCCCGGAAGCCCAGGCACCAATAACCCGTTTATCACCGAGGTTGATGCTTATGAGAATGTGAATGTCAGCATCGGCTGGGCAACGGATAGCTGGATGGTTATGGTTTATGGTGAAAATATTTTGAACAATGATAATTCTACCTATATCCACCCGGAATCCATTGTGCCGGACAAGCATGCAACACTGCGCCCCCGCACTTTTGGTATCAGGGCTAGTTGGAAGTATTAAGTTGCCAATCAAGGTTTAACTATAGGCAGGGTCGCTTTGGCGGCCCTGTTTTTTGTTCATGATATAATAGTGTCCCCTGAGGTTGTTAGAAAGCCTTAAGAACTCAGACTAGAGTATATTTCATAACCTTAAGTTGTGGAATATTTCTTTCTCGCCAAAAAGTTTATTTTAAAGCGTAATATTAATTGCAATTATAATCTTATAAGATGTATCAATGGGCGGTGCTTATGATTTATTAACGCTATTGCATCCACGATCGGGGAGAGACCTATGAGCAATCCTGCGAGTTCTGATTATTCAAAGGAGCCTGTAAAGGCTGCTTTTTCCAATATGAAAAAGAATCTGTTTAAGGCGACCTGTGGGGCGCTTTTGTTTTTTGGGGCTGCGGCTACTCAGCCTGCTGCCTATGGCCAGGAAACCTGCCCGAATGAAAATATTGATAGCTGGTTTCCGCATAGCCAGACACCAGAGCCAGATAATGCCAATTTTCAGAGTACATCTATCTGTAATTTCCATGAATGGTCATGGCAGATGTTCCTGTGGCTCACACAGGATTGGAACGGTAAACCACGGTTCCTGAGCTTTGAATCACCTTATGATTTGATGGGCATTAACACCCGCGGTGTTCTCATGCCGCGCATGGGAAAAAGCTCAAAAGCCGAGTCCTTCGATGAATTTTTACAGGCGGGCACAGATGGTATCCTAGTGGATGAAAACGGTAATGCTGTTTATTATTCTCAATATCTTAACGATACTTATGTGAATTTTATCAAATC